>NZ_JBFARL010000264.1:0-9332 GCF_040674655.1 Actinomadura sp. NPDC049753
CGACCCCGACCGGCGCCCCGCCCTCGTCGGGGTGGCCTGCTCCGCGGTCGCCCTCCTGATCGGATCCGGGACGCTGTTCTGGCTGCTGAGCAAAGACGTCGCCGTCCTGGCCGTCCTCGCGGGGCAGCCGTGGGTCGCGTGCGCGTGCGCCGCGACCTCCGTCTTCGCGGTGCCGCTGGGTCTGGACCGCTACCGCCAGCTGGGCCACGCCACCGACGGGGAGCGCCTCACCGTCCGGTCGGGCTCCCTGCGCCGCCGCCAGGTCGTCGTCGAGCACTCGGCCGTGATCGGCTGGCGGGTCCGCCAGACGCTCTTCCAGCGCAGGCTGGGCCTCGCCACCCTCTTCGCGGCCGTGGGCGCGGGCGACGGGGGCTGCTCGGCGACGGACATGTCCGAGGAGGACGCCGTGGCCCTCGCCGCCGCCATCACCCCGGCGTGGCTGACCCCGTTCCTGGACGGGCCGCCCGGTGCGGGCGCGGACTCTATTCCGGCCGGCGGGCACCGAACATGATCTCGTCCCAGGACGGGACGGAGGCGCGCTTGCCCTTGGCCTTGCGGCGCCTGGCGGGACGCTGCGTGCCCGCGGGCTCTCCGGCCGCAGCGGCGGCGGCGGGCGATCCGGTGACCGGCTTGTCCTGAGCGGCGGCGGGCATGGTGGGCCGCGCCGCCGGCTTCTTCTTGGCGGGCGGCCGCGCGGGCTGCCGCGGCGGAGCCACGGGCGTGCTCTCCGCGGCGGGCTCGCGGGCCGGAGCGGGCTTGCGGACGGGTCCGGCCTCCCGCTCCTCCTCGGGAACGCGCGGCGCGTCGTCCTCGACCGGCGGCCGGGCGGCGGCCGGCGCCTGCGGCGCCCCGGCGGGCTCGGCCGGTTCCTCCGGCTCGGCGGAAGGGGCGGGCTCGGGAGCCTCCACGGCCTCCGGCGCCGCGCCGACCGCTTCACGCACCTGTTGCGCCTCGTGCGCTTCGCCGGTCTCGCGGTCCTCGTGGCTTTCGCCCGCCTGCTCCCGCAGGGCCGGCTCGGCCGGTTCGGCGGACGCGTGCTCCTCTTCACGGACCTCTTCGGGGCCGTCCGCGTCGATCGCCTCGATCTCCTCGGGCGCCTGGGCCTCGTCCTCCGGCTCCTCGGCGGCCTCGGCGGGGCGCGCATCCTCCGCGGCGGTCTCGTCGGCGGTGCTCTCGGCGGCCGTCTCGCCCGGCTCGGCGGTCTGGTCCGCGGTCTCGTCGTCCACGCCGGGGGACCCGGCCGGTTCGGCCGACCCGAGCTCGGCGCCGACGTCGTGCGGCTCCTCGGCCTGGACGGCCGTGACGGCCTCGTCGGCGGGCGTGTCGGCGGAGGGCGCCTCCGGGGCCGCCTCCTCGGCGGGCGGGGCCGGAGAGGGCGGCTCAGGGGCGTGCGCGGCCGGACGCGGCGGGGCGGCCTCGCGCAGGGAGGGCGGCTCGGTCGCCTCGCGGAAGGCGGGCCGCGGGTCGACCATGCGGCCGCGTTCGACGATGTAGGCGCGGGGCTCGGCGGCGCGCAGCGGCTCGGGGGCCGGCTGCTCGGGCTCGGCGGGCAGGCCGCGCGCGGGCAGGCCGCGGCCGGGCGCGGCGTCGCGGTCGCTGGAGACGACCTTCATCGCGGGACGGCGCGGCACGAGCGGCGTGACGGTGTCGGAGAGCCCGTCGTCGTCGTCCCACTCGACGGAGGTCAGCCGGGCGGCGACCTCGTCCAGCGGGGAGACGTGCCGGCGGCGCGGGTCGAACGTCCACTCGGCGGCGTGCGGGCGGCCGCCCTCGAAGAAGGACAGCCGGACGCGCCAGGTGTTGTCCTCGCACTTCCAGGAGTCCCACTCGACCTCTTCCAGGTCGACGCCGCCGCGGCCGAGGCGCTCCTCGACGGTCTCGCCGAGCGGCGGGCCCGGGGTCGACTCGCCGGGGCGGCGGACGGAGACGCGCTGCGCCTGCTGGGCCATGTATTCGCGTTCCTGCAGGACCGGACCCTCGAACCAGCGGACCCGTTCGACCGGGATGCCCGCCGACTCGGCGATCTCCTCCGCGGTCTCCCCGGACCGGATGCGGGTCTGGATCTCCTTGGGGCGCAAGGGACTCTCCACTTCGATCTCGAACTGGCCGAGGCGGGAGAAGTGCCCACGGACCGCGGCGCGGAGCCGGTCGTCGACGGGCAGGGTGAACCGGGTGCCTCGGCCCGCGGTGGCCAGGACGAGGTACGTACCGTCCTCGCTGACCGCGACGAGGCGCAGCTCCTGCATGCGTGTCCTTCCTGCCCTGTCCAGACGGCACGGAGGACGCCGGACCGCGCGACCGTGCTCTCACGGTCGGCCGTCCGATGCCCACCGAGGGCGCATGCGTGCCCTTCCCCCGGGTTCCCGAGTCTCTCTTTCGGACACACCTGCTGCCAGCACCGTACCCGGCATGTCCGAACATCGCCGCTCTCGAAGCCCTCTTCACGAGGTCGAAGAGGGCACCTGACCAAGCTTGCCGGTGCCGCGACCGGCGGGGGGCCGCTCTGCTTGATTCTTGTCCATCCTTTTCCACACCGTTCCTGACGAGGCCGCGAACGCCCCGCCGCTTCGACGTTGCGAGCGTCACGTCGTGGGCAGGAACACCCGCGTCCTTCCGATCAGTTCAATCTCGGGGTGTCCGTGGCGACAGACAGGGGTGAGACAGGCGATGCCGCGCAAGCTGCCGGACGTGAGCACGACGCAGCTGATCGCGAGTGCGGCGGCGACGGCGGTCGCCGCCCTGGGCGCGTCCTTCCTGGGCGTGTACGGGACGATCATCGGCGCGGCCCTGATGAGCGTGATCTCCACGGCGGGGTCGGCGGTCGGCAAGCACTACCTCGACCAGGGCCGTGAGCAGATCAAGGAGCTGACGCACCTGCAGTCGGCGGTCCGGCGGCGGGAGATGGCCGAGGGCGCGGCCGGCGAGGCGACGAGCGCCGACCCGACCCGGACCGCGGTGTGGTCCGGCGATCCCGGCGCGACGCGCCTGGACCCCGTGTTCGGCGGGGGCGACCCGAACGCCACGCGGTTCGACCCCGGCGGCGACCCGAACGCCACGCGCCTGGACCCCGCGCAGACGGTCGCCGCCGCGTTCGCCGAGGAGGCCGGCGAGGACGCCGTCCGGCAGGTCGTCCGCCGCTCGGCGTGGCAGAGCACGGTGGAGTGGGCCAAGGCGCACTGGGTGATGCTGGTGGTCTCCTCGGCGGCGGTGTTCGCGGTCGTCATCGGCGGGATCACGATCTACGAGGCGGGCACCGGCCGGCCCGTGGGCGGTGGAGGCGGCAAGGGCCTGACCGTCACGAAGGTCCTCGACGGCGGGGGAGGCGCGAAGCCGGCCGACACGCCTTCGCAGAGCCCCTCCGGAGGCGCCACCGAGAAGCCCGGCTCCTCGCCGAGCGGCACGCCGACGAGCGAGGCGCCCACCGGGGGACCGGGCTCGACGGCGCCGCAGCCGTCGTCGGAGCCGACCGAGCGGCCGACGCAGGAGCCCACGACCGTGCCGCCGACGACGGCGCCGACGACGCCGGAGGCGCCCGCGACCACCGGAGGCCCGCAGGACGGCGGCCAGGGCGTCCCCGACCCGCAGGGGCGCGCCACCCCGGGCGGCTGAGCCCGGCGGCCGCAGGGAAGGCCGGGCGCGGCTAGTCGCCGAAGACCTGCCTCGTGTAGGGGTTCGCGAAGCGGCGGTCCGGGTCCAGTTCGTCCCGCAGGGCGCGGAAGTCGCCGAACCGGGGATACGCCTTCTCCAGGTAGGCGGCGTCGCGGGTGTGGAGCTTGCCCCAGTGGGGACGGCCGTCGAACCCGGTCAGAAGGTCCTCGACGCCGCCGAAGTAGTCCTCGTGCGGGTCGCGGTGGTAGACGTGCACGGCGATGAACGCGCTCCGCCGGCCGTGCGCCATCGACAGCCAGGCGTCCTCGGGGGGAAGCAGCCGGACCTCGATGGGGAAGCTGATCCGCCAGTCCCGCCTGGCGAACAGGGTGCGGAGTTCGCGCAGCGCGGGGACGAGCGCCTCGCGCGGGATCGCGTACTCCTGCTCTTTGAAGCGGACCGTGCGCGGGCTGGTGAAGACCTTGTACGAGGTGTCGCTGTAGGTACGGGCACCGAGCGCCTTGGCGGAGATGCCGTTGACGAAGGGCGTCGTGGCGGGGGCCCGGTGGGTGACCCTGTTGACGGCACCGAAGACCGTGTTCGACAGGAACTGGTCGTCCAGCCAGTGCCTGACCTTCGACAGCGGCTCCGCGGGACCCTCGACCCGGTTGTTGCGCTTGGTCAGGCAGCCCTCGGTGTGCGGGAACCAGTAGAACTCGAAGTGCTCGTTGGCGGCGTCGAACTCGTCCACGCGCGCGAGGACCTCGTCCCACTTCATCGGGGCCTCCTGCGCGCGCAGCAGGAACGCCGGGACGGTCCGCCAGGTGATGGCGGTGACGACGCCGAGCGCGCCGAGCCCGGCGAGGGCCGCGGCGAACAGGTCGGGGCGCTCCTCGCGCGAGCAGTTCGCCACGGTGCCGTCGGCGAGGACGAGTTCCAGGGCGTCGACCTGGGAGGCGAGGCCGGCGGCGTCGCGCCCGGTTCCGTGCGTCGCGGTCTGCAGGGCGCCCGCGACGGTCTGCTCCTGGATGTCGCCCATGTTGGCCAGCGCGAGGCCGTGCTCCTCCAGGACGCGGTTGAGCGCGTGGAGCGGCAGGCCGGCCTCGACGGTGACGAGCCCCGTGGCGGTGTCGACGGAGCGGACCGCGGTGAGCGCGGTGGGGCGGAGCAGGACCCCCTCGGCGACGGCGGCGCCGGTGAAGGAGTGCCCTGTGCCGGTCATGCGGACCGTGAGGCCGTCGGCGGCGGCCGACCGGACCGCGGCGGCCACCTCGTCGGCGCTGCGCGGTGCGGCGACGCGATGCGGTGTGGCCTGCTGGTTTCCCGCCCAGTTCTGCCACGTCTGCTTGGTCGCTGGGGACATGCGGTGACTCTACTCACGAATCGATCGTGAGGAAAGTTCACATTTTTGGGCGGCCCGAGCGGGGGCACAGAGTCGTCGATACCGTACGATCCGGTAACCACGGCAGGCTAACCGTCCGTAGCGAGACTCGTGGGGAAATGTTGTGGCTCCTCCTTCAGCTCCGCGCACCGGCGCGATCGGCGGTGGTGAGGCGCCCGCCGCCCGTCCGCACCAGCCCCGGACCGGGAAGAACCGGCCCGAGAAGAAGAAGCGGGATCCGCGGCGGACGGACGCGGCGCCGCGGCGGGGCGGGCGTGCGCTGCCCTTCCTCGCCGGCGGTATCGCGGTCCTGGCCGTCGCCAGCACCTCCGGCGGCGTCTACGCGGCGCTGACCACCGAGAAGGCGGATCCGGCCGGGGCCGAGTCGCCGCAGGAGGCGGCGCCGCCGAGCGTGCGCCCCGGCGACCCGGTCAACGTGGCCACCGGCGGCCAGGTCGCGCCGCTGCGCCGCGTCGTGCCGCCCGACGTGCTCGCCGTCGGCACCGCCTCGATCCCCGCCGCCAAGATCAACCAGATCGCGAGGCTCGGCAGGGTCGGGGACGTGGCGGCCGTCGCGGGCGGCGCCGTCCAGCTCCAGGGCCGCCAGGTGAACGCGCTCGCCGTGGACCCGTCGGCGTTCCGCTCCTGGACGCCCCCCGCGACGGCGAAGAAGACCGACCTGTGGGCCGCCCTGGCCGGGGACCAGTTCGTGGTGTCGCCGGCCGCCGCCCAGCAGCTCCAGCTCAACCGCGGCTACCAGTACCCCGTGGTGGCGCGGACGATGCCGAAGCTCACCATGGGCGGTTCCGGTCCGCTCGGCCTGCCCGGCATCGACATGCTCGTCAGCAGGAAGTCCGGGCAGGAGATGGGCCTCGTCCCCAACGTGGCGGTCCTCGTCAACGCGCCCGGGGTCGACCCCGCCAAGGTCGTCAAGGCCGTCGGCAAGGTCCTCGGCCCCGGCACGAGCGTGCTGAACCTGCACGAGAGCAAGTACCAGGCACCGGCGGACGGCGGCCGTCCGGGCAGTTACCTGGACCTCTACAAGCAGGCGGCCAGGAGCTGCCGCGGCCTGTCCTGGACGGTCCTCGCGGCGATCGGCCAGGTCGAGAGCGACCACGGGCGCAACGCCGGCCGCTCCAGCGCGGGCGCGCTCGGCCCGATGCAGTTCCTGCCCTCGACGTGGAAGGCGTACGGGGTGGACGGCGACCGCGACGGCAAGGCCGACATCATGAACCCCTACGACGCCATCCCGGGGGCGGCCAAGTACCTGTGCGCGAACGGGGCCGGCCAGGGCGGGCGGCAGCTCTACCGGGCGGTCTGGCAGTACAACCACGCCGACTGGTACGTCCAGAAGGTCCTCAACCTGGCGAGGGCGTACTCGGCGCGCTACGAGTGAGCACCCCCGGCGGGGAATCGACCCGAGGGCTGATTGGATGGACGCATGACGTCGTATGACGCGTTGCTTCTGCTGTCCTTCGGAGGGCCGGAGGGGCCCGAAGAGGTGATCCCTTTTCTGGAGAACGTCACCAGGGGCCGCAACATCCCCAAGGAGCGCCTGGAGGAGGTGGGGGAGCACTACTTCCTGTTCGGCGGTGTCAGTCCGATCAACCGGCTGTGCCGGGAGCTCAAGGCCGCGATCGAGGCCGACTTCGCCGCCAACGGCGTGGACCTGCCGGTGTACTGGGGCAACCGGAACTGGGCCCCCTATCTCGCCGACACCGTCCGGCAGATGAAGGAGGACGGGATCCGGCGCGCCGCCGCGTTCGTGACGTCCGCCTACAGCGGTTACTCGACGAACGACCAGTACCTCGCGGACATCGCGCGCGCCCGCGAGGAGGTGCCGGGCGCCCCTGAGATCGACAAGCTTCCCGTCTACGCGGACCGCCCCGGTTTCCTCGAACCGTTCGTGGACGCGACGAAGGACGCGCTGAGCCGCCTGCCCGAGGGCGCGCGGCTGGTGTTCACCGCCCACAGCGTGCCGCTGTCCCAGCCCAACCAGGAGCTGTACACCGCGGAGCTGCACACCGCCGCGCAGGAGGTCGCGCGCCGGGCGGCCCCCGGGGCGCCGTGGGACCTCGTGTACCAGAGCCGGAGCGGGCCGCCGAGCCAGCCGTGGCTGGAGCCGCAGATCACCGACCACCTGGAGGAGCTGCACGGGAAGGGCGTCCGCGCCGTGGCGGTCGTGCCGATCGGGTTCGTCTCCGACCACATGGAGGTCAAGTACGACCTCGACGTCGAGGCCGCCGACCGCGCCGCGGAGCTCGGGCTCGCGTTCGAGCGCGCCGCCACGCCAGGGAGCGACCCGCGCTTCGCCGCCCTGCCCCGCCACCTCCTGGAAGGCACCTCATGAGCCTGGCCGAGGAACTGCTGGACCTGGCCGCGGCGACCGCCCGCGAGGCCGGCCGGATGCTGGTCGACAAGCGGCCCGCGGGCGGCCCGGACGTCGTCCAGACCAAGTCGTCCCCGACCGACGTCGTCACCCAGATGGACCGCGCCGCCGAACGCCTGATCATCGAGCGGATCAGGGCGGTGCGCCCCGGCGACGGCTTCCTCGGCGAGGAGGGCGGAACGCAGGCCGGCGGGAGCGGCGTGCGGTGGGTGGTCGACCCGATCGACGGGACCGTCAACTACCTCTACGACCTGCCGGACTGGGCGGTCAGCATCGCCGCCGAGGTGGACGGCGAGGCCGTCGCCGGCGTGGTGGAGATCCCGCGCCGGGAGGAGACCTACACGGCGGTGCTCGGCGGCGGCGCCCTCCAGCACACCGCGGCGGGCACGCGCGAGCTGCGCGTGAACGCGCACGTGCCGCTCGGCCGGGCGCTGGTGTCCACCGGGTTCGGCTACGAGGCGGGACGGCGGGCGCGGCAGGCGGAGGTCCTCACCGGCGTGCTGCCGAACATCCGCGACATCCGCCGGGGCGGGTCGTGCTGCGTGGACCTGTGCTCCCTCGCGGCCGGGCGGGCGGACGCCTACTACGAGCGCGGCGTGCAGGCGTGGGACATCGCCGCCGGCGGGCTGATCGTCCGGGAGGCGGGCGGGCGCGTCGAGGGGCTGCACGGCGCGGCCCCCGGCCCGGAGCTGACCATCGCCGCCGGCCCGGGCACCTTCGAGGCCCTGCACGACCTGCTGGCCCCGCTCGACCCGGCCAGGGACTGACGCGAGCGGGCGGGAACGGCGACGGGGAGCCCGGGACCGGGTCCCGGGCTCCCCGTCACGGACAGCGCCTTGCGACGGCGGGGGGTCAGTCGCAGCGGGGCGGTTCGACGCCGATGTCGTTGTTCGCTGCGATCCGGCGCAGGTCTTCGATCTCCTCCCGGCGGATGTCCGCCAGGTAGGCGTCCCCATCCTGGTGGGCGCTCCGCAGCGACGCGTACGCGTCGTCGAGCCGCTGCTGGATCATGCGTGTCAACTCGCCCATGGGCCTCCTCCCGGATCGTGCCCATGCCTACCCAGGCCTAGGCTGAAGGTAAACCTGTCTTGCGATGCAATTTTCGCGGATCCTTGCGTCCGCGAGATCACCATCTGGCGTACCGGGAGAGGAACAGCTGCTTACGGGCGTCTTACGGCCTCCATGGCATATGTGAAGCGGGCATGTGTGATGCGCCATGTTCCGGGCGCGGGGCCGGTCGTGCCCCGACGAGGAGGGGAACCCTTTTGCGTGTTCTAGTCGTCGAGGACGAGCGCGTGCTCGCCGACGCGATCGCCACCGGCCTGCGCAGGGAGACGCTGGCGGTGGACGTGGCCTACGACGGCGCGGGCGCGCTGGAGCGGGCGGGCGTCAACGAGTACGACGTGATCGTGCTGGACCGGGACCTGCCCAAGGTGCACGGCGACGACGTCTGCAAGCAGCTCGTGTCGCAGCGCTACCCCGCGCGGATCATCATGCTGACGGCGGCGGGGGAGCTGGACGACCGGGTCGAGGGCCTGTCCATCGGCGCCGACGACTACCTGGCCAAGCCGTTCGCGTTCGCCGAGCTGATCGCCCGGGTGCGGGCCCTCGGCCGGCGCGCCGCCGCGCCGCTGCCGCCCGTCCTGGAGCGCGCCGGGATCACCCTCGACCCGGCCCGCCGCGAGGTCGCCCGCGACGGCCGCCCGGTCGAGCTGACCCGCAAGGAGTTCGCGGTGCTGGAGGTGCTGCTCAGCGCCGACGGCGCCGTCGTCAGCTCCGAGCACCTGCTGGAGAAGGCGTGGGACGAGCACATCGACCCGTTCACCAACGTGGTCCGGGTCACGATGATGACGCTGCGCAAGAAGCTCGGCGACCCCCTCCGAGGTGCTGCGGATCGGGGTGAAGATGGCGGGCGCGCTCGCCGCCACCCACGAGACCGACGTCCTCCACCGGGACGTCAAGCCCCAGAACGTG
>NZ_JBFARL010000265.1:0-9152 GCF_040674655.1 Actinomadura sp. NPDC049753
CTAATATAAAAAATATAAAATATCCCGCCCCCCCCCCCCCCACTTTGTTTCATGACCCACAAAATTTCCCCCCACTGCGCCCCCGGCGGGGCGGCCCCGCCCGGGCCCTCGCCGGGCCGCCCCCCCCCCCCCGGGCCCCGTCCCCCGATCCGTCCCGCCCGGGAGCGGGAGGCCGTCCCCGGCCGCGGGTCAGGCCGGCACGTGCGCCTTCTTGCGCGTCCAGTGCCGGTGCGCCGCGACCGCCTCGACCAGCTTGGCGGGGAAGCCGCCGCCCGCCCCGCGCCCGGTGACGACGCCGGCGTCGCTGACGGCGTCCCCGTCGGAGAACCGCACGCCGTCGATGCCGGCGCGCTCCAGCAGGCCGATGCCCGCGTCGAGCGCGCCGATCGCCTTGCAGTGCACGAAGGCCTCGGCGACGAAGTGCACGGCGTCGCCGTCCCCCGCCAGCGTCCGCACGCTCTGCTCGCCGCCCGGCACGAGCACCGCGTCGTAGAGGACGGACGCGACCGTCGGCATGGCGCGGGTCACCTCGATCTGCCCGCCGTTGGCCGCCTGCACGAAGCCGTCCTTCGCGGCGAGGACCTCGACCACCGCCCCGGCCTCGGTGAGCGCGTCGCCGACCGCCGCGACGGCCGCCGAGTCGGCCCCGTCCGCCACCAGCACCGCGATCTTGCGGCCCTGGACGGAGTCCGCGCGCGCGTTCGCCTGGCTCAGCGCGGGCGACGTGCGGCCGTGGTTCGCCGTCGCCGGCTCCCGCGGCGGCTCCACTCCGACGCCCTCGGCGACCTGGACGGCGAGGGCGTGGTCGACGTGGTTGAGCCGCTCGATGACGCCCTCCCGGATGTGCCGGTGGTCGCACTTGCCGAGCTCGAACCGGAACGCGCCGACGATGTGCTCCTTCTCCCAGTCGGACATGCTGTTCCAGAACAGCGTCGCCTGGGAGTAGTGGTCGGCGAAGCTCTCACTGCGCTTGCGGATCTTGTTGCCGTCCACCCGCTCCTGGTAGTGGGTGTAGGACCCCTCGCCGCCGACCGCCGGGCAGCCTCCCGACAGCGAGTTCTTGTGGTAGCTCGCCCGCCCCTGGTGGATGTCCGTCTGGTGGTAGCCGTCGCGGTGGTGGTTGCGGACCGGCGCGACGGGCCGGTTCACGGGGAGCTGCGGGAAGTTCGGCCCGCCGAGCCGGATCAGCTGCGTGTCCAGATAGGAGAACAGCCGCGCCTGCAGCAGCGGGTCGTTGGTGAAGTCGATGCCGGGCACGACGTTGCCGAGGTGGAAGGCGACCTGCTCGGTCTCGGCGAAGAAGTTGTCGGGGTTGCGGTCGAGCACCAGCGTGCCGACCGGCCGCACCGGCACCCGCTCCTCCGGAATGATCTTGGTCGGGTCGAGCAGGTCGAAGTTGAACGCGTGCTCGTCCTCCTCCGGGACGAGCTGGACCCCGAACTCGTACTCGGGGAAGGCGCCGGCCTCGATCCGCTCCCAGAGGTCGGCCCGGTTGAAGTCGGGGTTCTTCCCCGCGATCTTCTGGGTCTCGTCCCAGGCGAGCGAGTGGATCCCGAGCCTGGGCTTCCAGTGGAACTTCACGAACGTCGCGCGCCCCTCGGCGTTCACGAGCCGGAAAGTGTGGACGCCGAAGCCCTCCATCATCGCGTAACTGCGCGGCAGCGCCCGGTCCGACATGAGCCACATCATCATGTGCATGGTCTCGGGCTGGAGTTGCACGAAGTCCCAGAGGGTGTCGTGCGCGGAGGACGCCTGCGGGATCTCGCTCGCCGGCTCGGGCTTCACCGCGTGCACGAAGTCGGGGAACTTGATGCCGTCCTGGATGAAGAAGACCGGCATGTTGTTGCCGACGAGGTCGAAATTGCCCTGCCGCGTGTAGAACTTCGTGGCGAACCCGCGGACGTCCCGGACCGTGTCGGCGGAGCCGCGGGACCCGGCGACGGTGGAGAACCGCACGAACACCGGCGTCGTCAGCGAGGTGTCCGTCAGGAATTCGGCCGTCGTGTACTCCGCGAGGGACTCGTGCAGCGTGAAATGGCCGTAGGCTCCCGAACCGCGCGCGTGCACGACCCGCTCGGGAATCCGCTCGTGGTCGAAATGGGTGATCTTCTCGCGCAGATGGAAATCCTCCATCAGCGAGGGGCCGCGCTCCCCCGCGGAGAGCGAGTTGTCGGTGTCGTCGACCCGGATCCCCTGGTCGGTGGTGAGGCTCGCCCCTTCCGGGCTCACCCGCCGATGGCCCAGTTGCTCCTGCTTCCGGTCGTCGCGGCCGGTGGGGTCGCCCATGTTCTGGCTCCTCGGATGATGCGTCGGTGGTGGTGGCTGCGCCCGTGATGGGGCGGCTACCCCGGGAACTCCGCCGCATGCGTTGTTTGACCGGAACTTGGGCCCCGCCACGTCCCACCCGGTCCGGGGGCTCGTGCTCCCGCGCGGGGAAGACGGGAGGGGGCGACCGCGGATCCGGCGCCGCGGCGGCCGGCGCGCGCCCTTCTTCCGCGCTCCCCGCGCGTCCCGCCACCATGTCCGCCCCCGGAATCCGCTACGGTCAAGGTCGCCGCGTCGGCAAGGGGAAGGAAGACACAGAACACATGGCCGAGAAGGTCATTCGGGTGGACGACATCGACGGCTCCGAAGGAGCCGATGTCGCAAAGCGGGACTTCGAAGTCCTGGACCGGACGTTCACGATCGACTTGAACGACGACAACTACAAGCGGCTGAACGAGATGCTGGACGCCCTCGCGCCCTTCATCGAGAACGCCGCCGAGGTGAAGCCGGCCGGGAAGGGCCGCAAGTCGCGCACCGCGAAGATCAAGGGCTACACGAACGGCGATGTCCGCGCGTGGGCATTGCGTGAGGACATCGAAGTCTCCGAACGTGGCAAGATATCGGATGAGGTCTATGCTGCATTCATCGAGGCACATCCGGACGCCAAGCCGGACGCATAGCTAGAGGGAGTCCCCGCATGGCACAGAAGGTCGAAGTCCTTCTCGTGGACGACATCGACGGTGGAGAGGCTGACGAGACCGTCAGCTTTTCCCTCGACGGCACGTCTTATGAGATCGACCTGAGCAAGAAGAACGCCGCCAAGCTCCGCAGCGGCCTGGAGCCGTTCGTGGCCGGCGCCCGCAAGGCGCGCAAGGCCGCGGGCCGGGGCGGCCGCGGGACGCGCACCGCGGGCAGCCGCGAGCGCTCCGCCGAGATTCGCGAGTGGGCGAAGAACCGCGGCATCAAGGTCAATGAGCGGGGCCGTATCCCCGCCAATGTGATCGAGCAGTACGAAGCCGCGCACTAGCGGCCGCCGCGCGCCCGGGGGTCTTCCGGCGCGCGGCGCGGGGCCGGGGCGGATTTATCCACGCCCCGGCCCTCTTGCGTGTGCATCGGGCAAATCCTCCCCCCATTGCGGGAGAGAATGCCAGTAATGGTGCGAGACAACACAATAAGCTGGCGCCGGGGCGACGGCGGAGGGGGCGGCCCGTTGACACGCGTGACGCGGCGGGACAAGGTCCGGTACTGGTTCGACCGGACGATGGCGAAGGGGACGCCCGCCCTCATCGGCTGGCTCGGGCTCGCGTCCGGGGCGCTGGTGCTCGTGGTGGCGACCGCCGCCGTCATGATCGCGCCCGGCGACAGCGAGTCCAACGGCCACTGGCCCGGCATGGTCTGGCGCAGCCTGCTGCGCACGCTCGACCCCGGGACGATGGGGGACGACACCGGCACCGCGCCGTACCTCGGCCTGATGCTGGTCTCGACCATCGGCGGGATCTTCATCGTCAGCTCGCTCATCGGCGTGCTCACCACCGGCCTGGAAGCGAAGATCACCGAGTTGCGCAAGGGCCGGTCGCGGATCGTCGAGCACGACCACACGGTGCTGCTCGGCTGGTCCGAGCAGGTCTTCACCGTGGTGGCGGAGCTGGTGGAGGCCAACCAGAGCCGGCGCAGGTCGTGCGTCGCGATCCTCGCCGACCGGGACAAGGTCGAGATGGAGGACGCCATCCGCGCGCGGGTCGGCGACCTCGGCCGCACCAGGATCGTGTGCCGCACCGGCGACCCGCTGAAGGTCGCGGACGTGGAGCTGGTCAGCCCCGGCACCGCGCGGTCCATCATGGTGGTCACGCCGGAGGCCGACGAGGCCGACGCCCGCATCATCAAGGTGCTGCTGTCGCTCGGCGCCCGCCCCTGGGGGCGGCGCCGCCCGCACGTGGTCGCCGCCGTGCACGACTCGGCCAACCTGCCCGCCGCCCGGCTCGCGGGCGGCCCCGCCGCGCACGTCATCGACGCCGACGACGTGGCGATCCGGCTGATCGTCCAGTCGCACCGCCAGTCGGGGCTGTCGCAGGTCTGCACCGAGCTGCTGGACTTCGTCGGCCACGAGTTCTACATGCGCGCCGAACCGGCCCTCGCGGGCATGACGTTCGGGGAGTCGCTGTCGGCCTACGACCTCGGCGTCCCGTCCGGACTGCGGCGGGCGGACGGGGCCGTCCTGCTGAACCCGCCGATGGACACCGTGATCCGCGCCGACGACGAGATCATCCTCCTGGCGGAGGACGACCTGCTGATCCGCCTCGCCACCGGGCCCGCGCCGCCCGTCCGGGAGGCGGCGATCACGACGGCGACCGCGCGGCCCCCGGTGCCCGAGCGCACGCTGATGCTCGGCTGGAACCACCGCGCGCCGAAGATCATCGAACTGCTGGACGAGTTCCTCGCCCCGGACTCGGCGCTGGTCGTCGCCGCGCCGCGCGAGGACCCCACCGGGGCGCTGCCCCCGGCGGCCAACCTCAAGATCGACTTCGTCCGGGCGGAGCCGACCGAGCGGCCGGCGCTGGAGTCCCTCGACCTCGGCTCGTTCCAGCGCGTCATCGTGCTGTCGGACGCCCGGCGCGACCGGGAGCACGCCGACGCCCGCACCCTCGTCACGCTGCTGCACCTGCGCGACATCGAGGACGGGCTCGGCGACCCCTTCGCCATCGTCAGCGAGATCAACGACGACGCCAACCGGGAGATCGCGCAGGTCACCAAGGCCGACGACTTCGTCGTCAGCGAGAAGCTGATCAGCCTGATGCTGACCCAGCTGAGCGAGAACCGGCACCTGTACGAGGTGTTCGCCGACCTGCTCGACCCGGCCGGCTCGGAGATCTACCTCAAGCCGGCGTGCGACTACCTCGCGCCGGGCGCCGAGGCCGACTTCGCGACGCTCATCGAGTCGGCCCGGCGGCGCGGCGAGGTCGCGCTCGGCTACCGCCTGACGGAGCGGTTCCACGAACCGCCCGGCTACGGGGTGGTGCTGAACCCGGACAAGTGGGCGCCGCTCACGCTCTCGGCCGACGACCGCGTCATCGTGCTCGCCGAGAACTGAGCGGGACCGCCGGGCCCAGTTCGTGCCCGGCCCGCACGGCGCCGGCGACGCGCTCGCGCAGCGCCAGCTCGGCCCGGCGGGCGTCCTCGGCCATCCCGCGGATCTCCTCGCCCGCCATCGCGTCCCCGACGGTGCTCGCCAGCAGGTCGCGGTAGCGGGCGTTCTGCTCGGGCAGCCGTTGCAGGACGCCGGCCTCGTGGTAGGCGTCGTCGGCCTCCCCCGCCCGGCGCGCGTAGGCCTCCAGCGCCTCGATCCGCCCGGTGACCGAGTCGACCGACAGCTCCAGGGCGCGGTCCTGCGGTTCCAGCAGGGCCCGGACGCGCGCCGAGAGGCGTTCCGGCTGCTGGGCGCGGCGCTCCCGGCGCAGCCGCGTGTGCTCGGCGAGGGCGCCCGCGATGGCCCACTCCTGGCGCGGCAGGACGACCGAGTTGTTGATGTCGTCGAGCAGCCCGGCGCCGTGCGCCCGCGACCCGAGCACGGCGTCCACGGCGCGCTGGGCGCGCACGAGGAGCCCGGAGGCGGGCTGGTCGAAGTCGGCCGGCAGCAGGTAGCGGCCGTGGTGCTCGCGCGCGGCGCGGGCGGCGGCGGGCTCCCGGACGTACCGCAGCGCCCCGGCGACCCAGGCGGCGAAGCTCGCGGCCGCGAGGACGGCGGCGGCCTCCACCTGGCCGAGCAGCAGCAGGAGGACCTGCACGGCCGGGACGACCATCATCGCGACCACGGGCAGCCTCCCCCAGCGCACCGCGCCGCCCACCAGTTCGTCGTCGTCCAGCGAGGCGACGAAGCACACGCGCAGCCATCCGCCCGGCAGCACGCCGTAGAACAGGGCGAACGCCGGGATCCACACCAGCCGCGCCGCGACCGTGGCGGTGCGCAGCCGCGGGGGCGCCGGGGCGGGCAGGCAGGCCGGGACGAGCCGCTCGGGCGCGGCGGCCAGCAGCGCGCGCTCCTCGCCGCCGATGCCGGGATCGAACACCGGGCGGGGCCGGTATCGCTCGGTCATCGCCACTCCCCTCCGCGTCGGGAACCCTGTGCCGGGCGCTTCCGAGCCTTCCACGCGGGGCCCGGCCGTCTCCGGGTTGTCACGAGATCCGGACATTCCTGCGGTCCCTGGGCATCCCTCCTCCGGTACCGGCTAGTCCTGCAGCTCCGCCCAGACCTCCCGGTCGCGCTCGGCCGTCCAGATGCGGGGACGTTCGATGCCGTCCAGCTCGTCCCAGAGGCGGGAGACGTCGAAGGGCAGGCAGTGCTCGAAGATCGGCCAGCCGCCGTAGGCGGGGGCGAGCGCCGCGTGGACGGCGGCGAACGCGTCCCTGAGCGCGCCGCCCTCCCGCCGGACCCGTTCGACCTCGCCGATCATCGTGGTGAGGAAGTCGCGGGTCTGCCCGACCGCCGCCCGCACGGCGTCGCGGCCGTGCGCGACGGCCCCGCGCCCGCCGACGAGGGTCTCGGCCCCGAAGGAGTGGACGTGGTCGAGCGTGCCGGACGCCCACTCGCGGTGGAACGCGTCGCCGGTGTAGAGCGCGGCCTGGGTCTCCACGAGGTCGCCGGCGAACAGGATTCGGTGCCGGGGCAGCCACGCCACGATGTCGCCCTCGGTGTGGCCGCGCCCGCAGTAGGCCAGGTCGAGGTCGCCGCGGTCGCCGCCGAGGTCGATGGTGAGGGTGCCGGTGAACGTCACGGTCGGCCAGGTGAGCCCGGGGATGCCGTCCGGGTCCTTGAACAGCCGGGGCATCCGGCCGTACTCCGACTCCCAGTCCTGCTTGCCGCGCTCGGCGATCAGCGCGCGCGTCAGGTCGTGCGCGACGACCACCGGGGCGCCGAACGCGCTCGCGCCCAGCGTGCGGACGGCGTGGTAGTGCGACAGGACCAGGTAGCGGACGGGCTTGTCGGTGTGCTCGCGCAGCACGGCGAGCCAGTCGCGCGCGGCGGCGGGCGTGGCGAGGGCCTCGAAGCAGACGAGGAAGTCCTCGCCCTCGACGGCCCCCACGTTCGGGTCGCCCTCGGCCGTGAGCGCGTACACCCCGTCGGCGAGGACCTCCAGCGTCTGCGTCTTGTCGCTCAGGTCCGCGGAGGACGCGAACGGTTTCGGCATGGGCGCCCCCTCGCGGTCGTGGCCCCGGCCCTTTCGCCTGCAGTGCGGTTCGCCTGCACTGTGGTTCATTCCACGCAGAGCGGTCGATAACCGTCCCACCCCTCGGGGAGGGACGGCCCGGGCGGGGGTAGGAGGGATCTCGAAGGTGCCGCGCGTGAGGAGGATGCCCGGGTGAACGCCGCGCTCGGACTGCTGGCCGTCCTCGTGCTGACCGCCGCGACCGGCTACTTCGTGGCGCAGGAGTTCGCGTTCGTCACTGCGGACCGCCCGGCGCTCGACCAGCGGGCGGCGGAGGGCGACCGGGCCGCGGGGCGCGCCGTGCGGGTGATGGGCCGGCTCTCGTTCATGCTGTCGGGCGCTCAGCTCGGCATCACGGTCACCGCGCTGGTCGTGGGCTTCATCGCCAAGCCGGCCCTCGCCGACCTGATCGCGCCGGCGCTGCGCGCGGGCGGGGTCCCGGACGCGGCGTCCGGCGGGGTGGCGGTCGCGCTCGGGTTCGTCCTGGCCACGGTGATCCAGATGCTGCTGGGCGAGCTCTTCCCCAAGAACCTGGCGCTGGCGCGGGCGGAGTCGCTGGCCCGCGCGCTGGCCGGGTCCACCCTTGTCTACATGGCCGCGGCCGGCCCGCTGATCAGGCTGTTCGACGTGTCCGCGAACCGGCTCGTCCGCGCGGTGGGCATCGAGCCGGTGGAGGAGCTGCGGCACGGCGCGACGCTGGAGGAGCTCGGGCACATGATCGGCGAGTCCGGGGAGCAGTTCCAGGCGGGCCACGCCGACCTGCTGGAGCGGGCCCTGGTGTTCTCCGAGCGGGACGCCGAGGCGGTCATGGTGCCCCGCGTCGACGTGGTGACGGTGCCGGCCGCGGCGCGGGCCGCCGATCTGGGCGACGTGATCGCGGCGAGCGGGCACACCCGCTACCCCGTCCTCGGCGAGGGCGTCGACGACGTGGTCGGGGTCGTCGGGCTGGAGGAGCTCGTCGCGCTCGGCCCGGGCGAGGCCGCCCGCACCGAGGTCCGCGCGCTCGCCCGGCGGGCGCTGCTGCTGCCGTCGTCGCTGCCGCTGCCGGAGGTGGTGCTGCGGCTGCAGGGCGCCGGCGAGCCCCTCGCCTGCGTGGTGGACGAGTACGGCGGCTTCGCCGGCATCCTCACCTGGGAGGACGTCGCCGAGGAGCTGGTCGGGGAGATCGCCGACGAGAACGAGCCGGGCGAGGACCTCGCGATCCGCAGCGGCGAGTGGTGGACGACGGACGCGGGGCTGCGGATGGACGAGATCGCCCACGAGACCGGCATCGCGCTGCCGGAGGGCGACTACGAGACCGTCGCGGGGCTGCTGATGAAGCGGCTCGGCCGGGTCGCGCGGCCGGGCGACGTCGTCCGGGTGGGGCTGGCGCCGACCCGGCTGGACGAGCCGGCCCGCACCGCCGTGGTGGAGGTCCTGACCATCCACCGGCACGTGCCGGAGCTGATCCGCATCCGCACCGTGGAGGAGGACGGGTGAACCTCGGGCTGGGCGCCCCGGTGACGCTGGCGCTGCTGGCGGGCAACGGCTTCTTCGTCGCCACCGAGTTCGCGCTGGTGGCGGCGCGGCGGCCGCGGCTGGAGCGGGCCGCCGTCCAGGATCAGCAGTTGAGCGGGCGGCTCGGCGAAGAGGAGTCTCGCGAGCGAGACGCGGAATCGCTCTCCGCCTGAGAGTGTGCGGACCGGG
>NZ_JBFARL010000266.1:0-9149 GCF_040674655.1 Actinomadura sp. NPDC049753
CCGCGTCCGTGTACCCGGTCTTGCCGCCGACCACGCCGTTGCGCCCCAGGATGAAGTTGCCGCCCTGCCGCGGGGAGCCGCCGCCGTCCGGCACGAACACGACGGCACGCACGCCGCCGTAGGGGGAGCGGGTGTCGACCGACACCCGGAAGCCGTACCGCGCGGCGAGGACGCCCGCCACCGCGAACCCGACGCGGGGCGGGTCGCCGAGCCGGTGGATGTCGACCGACGCGGTGCCGGACAGCAGGTCGGCGGCGCGCTGGAGCTCCTCGGCGTCCATCGCGACCCCGGCGTCGTCGATCATGATGGCGACGCCGTTGTGCGTGGACTGGAAGTTGACCTCGACGGTGGTGTCGGGGCGCGAGTGCCGCGCCGCGTTGTCCAGCAGCTCGGCCAGCGTCAGCACGATCGGCTCCACGGCCCGGCTGGTCACCGCGGTGTTCACCGGCCCCTGCATGTTGACCCGCAGGTAGTCGCGGATGCGGGAGGTCGCGCCGCGCACCACGTCGCTCATCGACGACGCCGAGCGCTGCTGGCCCGGCCACGACCCGCACAGCACCGCGGTGGCCTGGGCGCGCCGCCCGAGCTGGGCGTTCATGTGGTCGACGCGGAGCAGGCCCTCCAGCACGTCCGGGTCGTCGTGGCGCTCCTGCATGTCGGAGATGGCGAGCTGCTGCTCGTTGGCGAGGCTCTGCACGGCGCGCATCATCGCCCGCAGCGTCGACTTGGCCGACAGGTCGGCCCGCTCCCGGACGCGTGCGGCGGACCCGGCGAACAGCTCGGTGACGGTCCGCAGGGCCTGCCCGTAGGCGGGCGCCTCGCGGTCGAGGTCGTACAGCGGGCCGGTGACGCGCACGCCGGGGTTGTGCAGGGACTCCATGAGCTCGGGCAGCCGGACGTCCGCGAGGTGCCGCAGCTCCCTCTCGCGCAGGTCGAGCCCGCGGGCCAGGGCGGCGTTCTGCGCGCGGAGGCCGGCCGTCTCCCGCCGCTGGCGTGCCAGCAGGGTGGCGGCCGCGATGCCAGCGCCCGCCACGACGACGAGCGCCGCCGCCAACAGGAATTGCTCCATCAGATCCTCGGTGCAGAAGTCTTCGGGCGAGGCGGGCCCGGTCCGGGGTCGGCGACGCCCGGCGGACCGCCTCATGGCTGGTGGGGGCGGCGCGGATACGCCGCAGTTTCGGCACCGTAGGACGGGTGTGCGGGGGCGCGCTTGTGCTCGCGCGCAGAGAACTTGCCGCCGGGCGCATCGCAAGATCACCCATCGTCTGAATCACGTTACTTTCCGATGAATTCGACTGTTTCGCTGGTGACGGCGGTACTACGCTCGCCCGAAGGTGATCTAGAGCGGCGGAGGGGCCAGGGGTGGACGATGTGCTCGGCGGGGCGAACGGCGCCGAGTACCGGCTCGTGCTGCACCTGTCGGACCGGGCGGAGTACGACCGCGCCCCCGGCCAGGCGCGCCGCGACCGCGGCTACCGGTTCCTCCTCCCGCTGGACGGCGAGATGCTGATGGTGCAGGACGGCCGCGAGGCGCGGCTGCGTCCGGGGACCGGCGGCCTCATCGCGCCCGCGGCGCCGTTCCGGGTCGTCCAGCCGCGCCCGGCCCGCGCGCTCGTCATGACCATCCCAGCCCGCGAGATGGACGGCCGGCTGTGCGGCCCCGTCCTCCCGGCGACCGGCCTCGACCTGTCCGCCGGCCTCGGCCGCGTCGTCGCCGACATGGTGCGGGCCGTCGGCGAGGAGCGCCGCAGCCTCACCGGGCCGCAGTTCGACGCCGCCTGCGAACGGATCACCGAGCTGCTGTGCCTGCTGCTGGCCGGGGCCGAGCGCCCGCCCGCCCCCGGCCATCTCGCCGAGGTGGAGGCGGTCGTGCGCCGCTACGTCCGCGAGCACGCCACCGACCCCGGGCTCACCGGCGCCGCGATGGCGCAGGATCTCGGCTGGTCGCTGCGGCAGGTGCAGCTCGCCCTGCAGCGCGCCGGGACCACGCCCCGCGAGCTGATCCGCGAGGAGCGGCTCCGGCTCGTCCGCGACCGGCTGCGCAACCCCCTCGACCGGGACGTCACCATCACCGACCTCGCGCACGCCACCGGGTTCTCCTCGGCCAGCGCGCTCAGCCACGCGTTCCGGCAGCGCTTCGGCGTCAGCCCGCGGGAACTGCGCCGGCACGGCGCCACCCGCTGACGGGCACCGATTTCCAGCCTGCCCGGACCGATCCCGGGTTACGATGCGGCTGAGATCATCGGACGGGGCGTAGAGAGTGTCAGGAGCGCGCCCGTGGACCTCGGCCCCCACCACCTCAGGATGATCGAGGCGATCGCCGCGACCGGCAGCATCAGCAAGGCCGCCGCGCGGCTCGGCCTCACCCAGCCCGCCGTCAGCACCATGCTGCGCCGGGTCGAGGGCCACCTCAGCGTGCAGCTGTTCGTCCGCTCCCCGGAGGGCGTCACGCCGACGCCGGTCGGCGCCGAGGTCGCCACCCGCGCCCGGGCCGCGCTGGCCGGCATCGACGACCTGAACGCCGCGCTCGCGCACCGGATCAGCGAACCCGCCGCCGCGCCGCTGCTGCGGATCGGGGTGCAGGCGTGCCCGGCGCTCACCCGGCTCGGCGACCATCTCGGCTCGCTTTCCCCGGAGTCGCGGCTGCACCTGCGCGTGGATCCCGGGGGCGGGCGCATCCCCGCGCTGCTCGCCTCCGGCACCCTCGACATCGGGCTGTTCCAGGAGCCCGTCGACCGTCCGCCGCGGCCGCGCGACGGCCTGGAGCGGCTCGTGCTCGTCGAGCGCGAGCCGGCGCTCGTCGGGATGTCCTGCTCCAGCCCCCTCGCCGCCGGCGCGACCGTCGACCTGGCCGACCTGGCCGACCACGACTGGATCGACGATCCGCTCGACGACGGCCCCTGGCCCGCCTACCTGCGCGGCGTGTGCGCCGAGGCGGGGTTCCGGCCGCGGGTCAGGTACTGGGCGACGGACTGGCAGATCTCGGCGTCGCTCATCCGGTCCGGGCGCGCCGTCGGCATCTACCAGCCGACCGCGGCCCCCCGCGCCGGGGTCGCGTTCCGCCGGATCACCGGCGACCCGCTCGGCCAGCGGGTCGTCCTGATGTGGCGGCCCGGGGCCGGGCGGGCGGCCGCCCGGCTGCGCGGCGTCTTCGACGACGTCTACCTGGACCTCGTCCGGGCCCAGCGCGCCTACGGCGACTGGTGGGACGAGCATCCCGAGGCGCATCCGGCGCTGCCCGTCCCCGCCGGCCCGGTGGAGGGTGCGGGGACGGGCGCCGGTGCGGGGCCCGGGGAGGGGGGCGCTTCCGGGGACCCGCGGGAGGGCGGTTAGCAGCCGCCCCGGCGGCGGCGCCGCACGAGGGCGGCGCCCGCGGCGGTCGCCGCGCCGCCCGCGCCGAGTGCCAGCAGAGCGGGCGCCGGGCCCCTGTCCGGCGCCGGATCGCCGGCGCCGGTCGCGGGCGAGAAACCGCCGAGCTTCCCGGTCCGCTGGTAGGCGCTGCCCGGGAGCTTGTCGGCGTACCGGGAGCGCACGAGCCTCCGGTACGCCGCCACCGTGACGCCGGACCTGCCGACCGACGACGCGGCGGTGCCGTTGAGCGCGGTGACCCGGCCGTCCTCCAGCCGGTACCACGCGTGGATCTGCGGCTCGGTGAACACCGTGCCTCCCTGAGCCCGCGCCGGGTAGACCGCCTCCTCCGACCCGGAGATGACGTTCATGACCTGCCAGCCCGCACCGGACCTGGTCAGCCACACCGTCGCGTGCTGCCCGCTCGCCGAGGCGGCGCCGACCGCCATGTAGGCGAAGGTCGCCACGGGAGCGCCGCCGTCGCCCTTCACGAAAGCGGGGTTCAGCGAGTAGACGCGCTGGACGGCTCCTTCGAGGCGCGGGGCCTTGGCCTGAGCCTCGGCCTTGGGCACGGCCTGGTTCACCAGCCGCCCGCGCCGGTGCTGGTCGAGGTGGACGAAGAACGCGCCGAGCCTCTGCTGCGCGGCGGGGGACGCGGCGGCCTTCGCGGCGGCGGCCTCGTCGGAGGACGGCCCGGCGGCCTGCGCGGCGGTGCCGCCCAGCAGGACCGTCCCGCCGATCAGGGCTCCGGCCGCGAGTCTCGCAGTCGTGCGCATGTCAGCCTCCGATCCTGGACAGGGCCTGGCCCCAGCGGAACTGGTAGTTGCTGACGTAGCTGCTGTACGCCATCTCCCCGTACCGGGGACTGGAGGGCCACGGGTCGCCGTAGGAGACCGTCTGGCCGGAGTAGCCGTAGATGACCTGGGCGTGGCCGCCGCCGGCCGTCCAGTAGATGCCGGTGAGGATCGGCCGCTGCCCGTTGATCTCGGTGGTGACCGCCTGGTACGACAGGGGGCCGCTGACCTGGCCGGGGGACACGCCGAGCGCCTGGAACGCGCGCTGGTCGTACTCCAGGTAGCCGGGCTGGTTCGGGCAGGCGCTGCCGCGCGGGTAGCCGCGTCCGAGGGCGCAGAAGTCGTTCTGGCTGACGTTGCCCTTGCCGAAGAACTTGGCGATCGTCAGGCCGCTGGCGACCCAGCACCACTGGTCCTGCTGCTGCACCTGCTGCGTGATCGGCAGGTTCTGGGCCGAGGCGACGCCGGTGGACGCCGCGAGGGCGGCGGCCGCCCCGGCGAGTCCGGCCGCGAGCCGCCGGCGTGCCCGGGCGGGTCGGGTACGCGTTCTCATGCACTTCCGCCATTTCTCCCGGCGAGGGCCGCACCGCCTCTCGCGAGGGAGCCGAGCGATTCCCGTCCGGCGCCGGGGGAGTGTCCGGGCGGGGAGGCCGCGAGAGGCCGAATGAACGCGATAAAAGTCTCATTCGCGGTTTTCGCCCGGTAATGCCAGCAGGACATAACAAAACGGAATGACCCCGGTGAACCCGGCTTTTCTCCACGAAGGCGGCCCCGCGCCTAGGCGCGGGCGGCGAGCGGGCCGGGGCGGTGCTCCGGCTCCGGCTCCGGCTCCGCGGACGGGAGGGCGACGGTGACGGTGAGGCCGCCTTCCCGGCGGGGCACGGCGGTCACGGTGCCGTTGTGGGCGCGGACGATGGACTGGACGATGGAGAGGCCGAGACCGGCCCCCTTGGCGGTGACGAGGCGGTCGCCGTCGAGCCGGCGGAAGGGCTCGAAGAGCGCGGGGATCTCGTAGGGCGGGACGGCGGGGCCGGAGTTGGCGACCTCCAGGACGGCGCGGCCGCCCTCGGTGCGGCAGGAGACGGAGACCCACCCGGAGTCGGTGTTGTGGCGCAGGCCGTTCTCCAGCAGGTTCTGCACGACGCGCTCCAGCAGGAGCGCGTCGCCCGCCGTCATGGCCTCGGAGGCGTCGGTCTCGACGGCGATGCCGGAGCCATCGGCCTCCAGCGCCGTCTGGGCGGCGACGTGGGCGACGACGTCCGCCAGGTCCACCGGCGCCCGGGTGGTGATCTCGTTCTCGGAGCGGGCCAGCAGCAGCAGGCCGGTGATGAGGCGCTCGTGGCGCGCGTTGATCTGCAGGAGGGTCTCACCGAGCTGCCGGACGTCCGGGGACGCCGACTCGCGGTGCATCGCCACCTCGACCAGCGCGCGGCCGAGGGTGAGCGGGGTGCGCAGCTCGTGGGAGGCGCTCGCGACGAAGCGGCGCTGGCCGTCGAAGGAGCGGTCGAGGCGGTCGACCATCGCGTCGAAGGTGTCGGCGAGCTCCTTGACCTCGTCGTGGGGGCCCCGGAGCGCGATGCGCTCGTGCAGGCCGCGGTCGGCGGCGGGGGAGCCGGCGATGCGGCGGGCGGTCTCGGTGACGCGGTGCAGCGGGGACAGGGCCCGGCCCGCGATGAGCCAGCCGAAGCCCGCCGCGGCGCCCCCGACGACCAGCAGCGCGATCGACCCCTGGGTGACCAGGGAGGTGACGGCGGCGTCGTGCAGGTCCTCGCGCTGATCGCGCATCCAGCGGTCGGCGTCGGCCATCGCCCTCGCTTCCTGCGCCGCCTGCTGCGCGCTTCCTGCCGGCGGGGCGGTGCCGGGGCCCGGGTTCAGCCGGGTCGCCAGCACCTTCGTGCCGGACCGCGACAGCTGCTGGTCGAACAGGGCGTAGGTCGCGCCGAGCAGCACCACCCCGGCGACGAGGAACAGGCCGCCGTAGGTGAGGGTGAGTCGGGCGCGCAAAGACAGCCTCATGGGATCCGGTACCCCGCTCCCTTGACGGTCTCGACGACGGGCGGGTCGGCGAGCTTGCGGCGCAGCTTGAGGACGGTCAGGCGGACGGCGCCGGTGAACGGGTCGGCGTGCTCGTCCCACACCTTCTCCAGGAGCTGCTCGGAGGACACGACGGCGCCCTCGGCGCGCAGCAGCTCGGCCAGGACGGCGAACTCCTTGCGGGCGAGCGGCACGTAGCGCCCGTCCCGGAACACCTCGCGGCGCGCCGGGTCCAGGGTGATGCCGGCGCGGTGCAGCGTCGGCGGCGCGGCCGGGCGGCAGCGGCGGCCGAGCGCGTGGACGCGGGCGGCCAGCTCGGGGAACGCGAACGGCTTGGTCAGGTAGTCGTCGGCGCCGAGGCCGAGCCCGTCGACGCGGTCGGTGACCTCCGCGGCGGCGGTGAGCATCAGGACCCGGGCCGCGCACCCGCCCCGGACGATCTCGCGGCACACGTCGTCGCCGTGGACGAGGGGCAGGTCGCGGTCCAGCACGACCACGTCGTAGTCGTTGACGGTGAGCCGCTCCAGGGCGGCCGCGCCGTCGTGGGCCAGGTCGACGGCGTGCGCGTCGTCGCGCAGCCATTCGGCGATCGCGTCGGCCAGGAGCCGCTCGTCCTCTGCCACCAGCACTCTCATGAAGCCTCCTCCGAACGCCGATGGTGCCCGAAGCGGTGTTTCGTTTCCGTTAGTGATCGTCTCCCGGCGCGCGGCGCCGGAATTCGCGAGGGCGGAAACACGGGAGAAACGCTCCGCCGGGTTGCATCCTCCTCACCGGCCGGAACCGCTCCGGGCCGGAGACGAGGAGGAGACATGAGACTGCGGATCCTGGCCGTGCTGCCGCTCGCGCTGGCGCTGACCCTGACCGGGTGCGGCTCGGACGACAAGGGCGACGGCGTGGCCTCGGCCGGCAGCGGCGGGCAGGGCGGCTCGAAGCAGGGCGGCGGCGAGCAGCTCAGCCCGGACGAGCGCGGCGTCAAGTTCGCCCAGTGCATGCGCGAGCACGGCGTGGACATGGAGGACCCGAAGCCCGGCGGGGGCATCCGGATCCAGGCCAACGGCGACAAGGGCGCCATGGACAAGGCCATGGAGGCGTGCAGGCAGTACAACCCGATGGCCAACCGCACCGGTGCGCCCGATCCGAAGATGCAGGAGCGGGCGCGCGAGTTCGCCGCGTGCATGCGGAAGAACGGCGTGGAGAAGTTCCCGGACCCCGACCCGAACCAGCCCGGCATCCGGATCGACAAGGACACCGTCGGCGACGACCCGGATCTGGAGGCCGCGCAGCAGGCGTGCGACAAGGTCCTGCAGGGCGGCGGGAAGTGACGGAGGAGACGGTCGCGGAACGCGCGCCGGCCGAGCCCGCGGGCCGCCGCGCCCGCCGCCGCGGGCCGCGCCTGAAGATCGCTCTGGCCGTCGCCGCCGTCGTCGCGGCGGGCGGCGCCGCCACCGTGGCCGCGTTCGCCGCCGGCGGGGACCGGGAGGGGGGACGGGCCGCGGCCCTGCCGCCCGGCACCGCGAAGGTGGCCCGGGAGACGCTCAGCGACACCCAGACCGAGGACGGGCAGCTCGGCTACGGGCCGACCCTGACCGCGACGAGCCAGGCCAGAGGCACGATCACCTGGCTGCCCGAGAGCGGGGACGAGGTCACCCGCGGCCATCGGCTGTACGAGCTCGACGGCGACCCCGTCGTGCTGATGTACGGGTCCAAGCCGTCCTACCGGCCGCTGCGGGTCGGCACCGAGGGCTCCGACGTGAAGCGGTTCGAGAGCAACCTCAGCGCGCTCGGCTACGACGGCTTCACCGTGGACGACGAGTACACCTCGGGCACGGCCGAGGCCGTCCGGGAATGGCAGGAGGACATCGGCGCGCCGGAGACGGGGACCGTCGAGGTCGGGCGGGTCGCCTACGCGGGCGGGCCCGTCCGGATCGAGACAGTCGCGGCGAACCCGGGGGAGCCCGCCGCACCCGGCAAGAAGATCCTGGGCTACACCGGGACCGCGCAGGCCGTCACGGTCGAGCTGGACACCGCCGACCAGCGGCTGGCGAAGAAGGGCGCGCGGGTCGAGGTGACCCTGCCGGAGGGCCGGCCGGTCGCGGCCGAGATCGACGAGGTCACCACCGTGATCGAGCCGGGCGGGCAGGGCGAGGACCCGGAGACGAAGGTGGAGGTCACGATCTGGCTCGACTCCGCCGCGGCCAGGAAGGCCGCGGCCCGGTACGCGCTCGCCTCCGCCGACGTCCGGTTCACCGCGGGCAGGCGCGAGAACGTGCTGACGGTGCCGGTGTCCGCGCTGGTCGCGCTGCGGGAGGGCGGCTTCGGCGTGGAGGTCGTCAAGGGCGGGGCGTCGTCCTACGTCCCGGTCGAGACCGGCCTGTTCGCCGACGGGAAGGTCGAGGTCTCCGGACCGGGGATCGCCGAGGGCGTGCTGGTGGGGGTGCCGAAATGATCACACTGCGGGACGTGAGGAAGTCCTACCCGGGCGGCGTGCACGCGCTCGCCGGGGTGTCGCTGCACATCGACGAGGGGGAGCTGGTCGCGATCGTCGGCCCCTCCGGCTCCGGCAAGACGACGATGCTCAACATGCTCGGCACCCTGGACCGGCCCACCTCCGGGGAGATCAGCATCGACGGCCACGACGTGGGGCGGCTCCCGGACGCGCGGCTGTCGGCGCTGCGCGCGAGCCGCATCGGGTTCGTCTTCCAGCACTTCCATTTGGCGGCCGGGACCCGGGCGATCGACAACGTCGCGGACGGCCTGCTGTACACCGGGCTGCGCCCGGCGGTGCGGCGGCGGCGGGCCGCGGCGGCGCTGGAGCGGGTCGGGCTCGGCCACCGGCTGGAGTATGATGTAGACGGTCGCGTTGGCGGTCTGGACGTTGCCGCAGACGACCTTGGCTTCTCCCCTCCGGAGGAAGTCAGATGGCGAAGATCCTTCGGCTCACCGGCCTCGACCGCCGGTTCACGCCGGCCCGCA
>NZ_JBFARL010000267.1:0-9055 GCF_040674655.1 Actinomadura sp. NPDC049753
CGGCGACCAGGAGATCGAGGCGATCGGCCACTGGCCGCACGGGCACGGGATCCTCGGCCTGCTGATCCGGGAGCCGCCGGGCCCTGAGCAGGCCTGGCGCACCGCCCTGCGCGTTCTCCGGGATCCGGCGCCCTATATAGGATCTTTCAGGTGAGCAAACGGACCCATCCGCGCGGAACCGCCCGCCCGGTCAGGCTTCTCGGCGACCCGGTCCTGCGCACCGAGTGCGACCCGGTCCGGACGTTCGACGCGTCCCTGGAGCGCCTCGTCGACGACATGTTCGTCACCATGTACGAGGAGGACGGCGCCGGCCTCGCCGGCAACCAGATCGGCGTCGGCCTGCGGATCTTCGTCTACGACGTCGAGGACGACCGGGGCCGCCGCCACGTCGGCCACGTCGTGAACCCGACGCTGGTCGCCGCCGACGGCGAGCTGGTGGTCGAGTCGGAGGGCTGCCTGTCGGTTCCCGGCCTGCGCTTCGACACCCCCCGCCACCACCACGCCGTCGTCGAGGGCGTGGACGTGAAGGGCAGGCCCGTCCGCGTCGAGGGGACCGGCTACTTCGCCCGCTGCCTCCAGCACGAGTGCGGGCATCTGGCGGGCGAGGTCTACATCGACGTGCTGTCCGGGGACGCCCGGCGCAAGGCGATGCGGGCGATCCGCGCCCTCCGCGAGTAGGGCTGTGTTCCACAGTCCCGGCCCACGTCGAGACAGGCCCTAGGCCCCGGCCGGAACCGGGGCGCGACCCGCCCGTCCCGCGCAGGCGCTCAACCTGTCCTCTGCCCGCATTCAGGTGACGTTCAGGTTGGGATGGCAACCTCTGCGATGATGTGGAGGGGGACTGTGCCAGTGGTCGAACGTACGGCGAACGGCGGCAGGGCGGCTGAGGCGACGCTGCTCGTCGTCGAGGACGAGCCCAACATCCTGGAGCTCCTCGCCGGCAGCCTGCGCTTCACCGGTTTCGAGGTGATCACCGCCACCAACGGCGCGGACGCGGTCCAGTCGGCGCGGCGGCACCGGCCCGACCTGATCGTGCTGGACGTGATGCTGCCCGACATCGACGGGTTCGACGTCGCGCGGCGGCTGCGCTCCGGCGGGAACCACACCCCCGTGCTGTTCCTGACCGCGCGGGACGCCGTCCAGGACCGGATCAAGGGGCTGACGATCGGCGGCGACGACTACGTCACCAAGCCGTTCAGCCTGGAGGAGGTCATCGCCCGCATCCGGGCGGTGCTGCGGCGGTTCCGCGGCGGCGTGACCGAGCCGCCGCCGCGCATGGTCTTCGCCGACATCGAACTGGACGAGGACAGCCACGAGGTGTGGCGCGGCGGCAGGCCCGTCCAGCTGTCGCCGACCGAGTTCAAGCTGCTGCGCTACTTCATGGCGAACGCGGGCCGGGTCGTGTCCAAGGCGCAGATCCTCGACCACGTGTGGAACTACGACTTCCGCGGCGACGCGGGGATCGTCGAGTCGTACGTCTCCGCGCTGCGCCGCAAGGTCGACAACACCGAGCCCCGGCTGATCCACACGCTGCGCGGCGTCGGCTACGTGCTGCGCGAGCCGTCGAGAACGGGCTGATGGTCACGCGGGTCCCTTCGGCGGCCGCCCCTCCCTCGGCGCGGGGCGCCGGCGGCGCGGCCGCGGCGGGGGGCCTCGCGCGGCTGTGGGCCCGCACGTCGCTGCGCGTCAAGCTGATCGCCGGGATGCTCGTCCTGGTCACGCTCGGCATGACGGTGATGAGCGCGGCGGGCGCGTCCGTGCTGCGGCAGTACCTCGTCGGACGGGCCGACGACCAGCTGCGCGGCTCGGTCGGGCGGGCGATCGACCAGGTCGTCCCGCAGCTGGAGAGCGGGCAGACGCGGATCACCGTGCGGATCCCGAGCGAGATGTACGGGCAGGTCCGCACCACCGACGGCCGCTCGCTCGGACAGAACGAGGCGTGGAGCGAGGCCGGCCATCCGCGCCTGCCGGCCGACCTGAACAAGCACGTCGACCGGCCGTTCACCGTGACCGGGACCGGCGGGTCGACGTGGCGGATCCTGGCCGAGCCGATCCCCGGCGGCGCGGTGATCGTGCTCGCGTTCAGCCTGGAGGAGATCGACCGGACCGTGCAGCGGCTGGTGGTGATCGACGCGATCGTCGGGCTGGCCGTGCTGGCCGTGCTGGCGGTGGTCGGCGTCGGCGTCGTCCGGGCCAGCCTGCGCCCGCTGTCGGCGGTGGAGGAGACGGCGGGTGCGATCGCGGCGGGCGATCTGTCCCGGCGCGTCCCGGAGGCGGACCCGGGGACGGAGATGGGCCGGCTCGGACGGTCGCTGAACACGATGCTCGGGCAGATCGAGGCGGCGTTCGGGGCGCGGGCGGAGTCGGAGGCGGCGGCGCGGCGCTCGGAAGAGGCGGCGCGGCGTTCGGAGGAGACGGCGCGGCGCTCGGAGGAGCGGATGCGGCGGTTCGTCGCGGACGCCAGCCACGAGCTGCGCACCCCGCTGACCGCGATCCGCGGGTTCGCCGAGTTCTACCGGCAGGGCGCGGCCCGCTCCCCCGAGGAGCTGGGCCGGCTGATCGGCCGGATCGAGGAGACCGCGTCCCGGATGGGCCTGCTGGTGGAGGACCTGCTGCTGCTCGCCCGGCTGGACCGCCAGCGCCCGATCGAGCGGCGCCCGGTGGACCTGCTCGCCGTCGCCGCCGACTCTGTCCAGGAGGCGAGAGTCCTGGCACCCGAGCGCACGATCGACCTCACCGTCGAGGGAGGGCTGGCGTACCAGGTGCTGGGGGACGAACCGCGGCTGCGGCAGGTCCTCGGCAACCTGCTCGCCAACGCGGTCACGCACACCCCGGCGGGCACGCCGGTCGAGGTGCGGCTGTCGCCGGGCACTCTGCGGGGCGAGCCGGCCGCGGTCGTCGCGGTCGCCGACCAGGGGCCCGGGCTGGCTCCCGACCAGGTGGAACGGGTCTTCGAGCGCTTCTACCGCTCCGACGAGGGCCGCTCGCGCGACGACGGCGGCGCGGGTCTCGGCCTCGCCATCGTCGCCGCGCTCGTCGCCGCCCACGAGGGCGTCGTCCGGGCCGACTCCGCGCCCGGCGAGGGCGCGACGTTCTCGGTCGTCCTGCCGCTGGCGGACGACTAGGGGCGGCGGTCGGGAAACACCGCCGCCCCGTTCAGGAAACGTTCAGGATTGTGGGTTCCAATGGATCCACAGGGCGCGCCCCGGTCTCGACGGGGAGCGGGAGGCCGCGCCCTGGCCAGCTTCGCGACGGTCGGCACGGCGGCCGAAGGGACCACCCTTCGGCCGCTTTTTCATGGCATTCAGGCGTTCAGCACACTTTCAGGTCGGCTCCAGGCGGCCTGCAGACCCGGGGCGCACTCTTCATGGTGAGAGAGCGACAGGGGGATCCGATGAACGCCGACCGGCCGCAACAGCAGCCTTGGGAGCCCAGCAGACCCGGAGAGTCCAGCACACCCGGCTTCGAGCCTTACCCGCAGTGGGCGGGCGACGTCCCGCCGCGGCAGCAACCGGCGGCGCCGTCCCGTCCGGGCATGTTCGGCACGGGTGTGCTGAGCACGACGCGGCACAAGCTCGCCGCCGTGGGCGCCGCGATGGCGCTGGCCCTGGGAGCGGGCGGCGCCGGCGCGGGCGTGGTGCTGGCGCTGACGCACAAGAGCACCGTCTACGCGAGCCCGACGGCCGTCTCGGGGGTCTCGTCCAAGAGCACGACCGCGCAGGTCGCCGCCGCCGTTCAGCCGAGCGTGGTGTCGATCCAGGCGCAGACGGCGTCCGGCGTGGAGGGCGGCTCGGGCGTGGTCCTGCGCTCGGACGGCGTGATCCTCACGAATGCGCACGTGGTGTCGGGCGCCCAGCAGGTCGCGGTGAAGTTCAGCGACGGCAGGACGGCCTCGGCGCGGGTCCTCGGCGCGAACACCGCGGAGGACATCGCCGTGGTCAAGGCGCAGGGGGTGTCGGGTCTGAAGCCCGCGACGCTCGGCACCGGCGGCCGCGTCTCGGTCGGCGACGAGGTCCTCGCCGTGGGCAGCCCGCTCGGGCTGGACGGCTCGGTGACGTCCGGCATCGTCAGCGCCCTGGGCCGTGAGATCCAGGAGGGCGGCGACCAGCAGCAGCTCCCGCCGGGGCTCCAGGGACGGCTGTCGCAGCAGCAGCAGACCGTGATCAAGAACGCGATCCAGACCGACGCCGCCATCAACCCCGGCAACTCCGGCGGCGCGCTGGTGAACGCCGCGGGCCAGGTGATCGGCGTCAACACCGCCATCGCCACGTCCGGGAGCAGCGAGGGGAACATCGGGGTCGGCTTCGCCATCTCCATCGACTCCGCCAAGAAGGCCGCCGACGCGATCATCGCCGGCGCATCGGTCTGACCCGGGACGCCGTCCGGCCAGGGCTCTGGGGGGAGCGGGCGGCCGGCGGCGACCCGGGCCGGTAGGTCCTCCCGGCCGGGCCGGGCGGGAGGACCGAGCAAGGGAGAGCGGCCGCGCGACCTGCCTGTGGGTCGCGCGGCCGCTCACATTCGTCTCCGGCCGGCCGTCCGGTCCGCCCGGGCCTGCGGTCAGCCCTGTTCCGGGGCCGCGCCCCGCACCGCGACGGCCGGACGGCGCTTCAGCTTCGCCAGCATGCGGCGGGTCGTGAGCAGGTAGTACTCGCGCGGCAGCGTGCGGACGCGCAGCGGCAGCCGCGGGTACACGAGCGCGATCACGCCGACCAGGAGGCGGAACCGGCGCTCCCGTGCCGCGTTCCAGGTCCACCCGTACTGCTCGCGGATCGGCGCGGGCATCAGCCCCGCGGTGAGCAGCCGGATCGCCGCGAGCCCGGGCGCGTGCAGCGGCCCGCCCGGCAGCCTGGGGTTCAGCACCTGCTCGGCGATGGCCCGCGACGCGTCGGTGATCTCCAGGCCGCGCAGCATCCCCGCGTAGTACTCGCGGAACCGCGGGTACGTCTCCGGCATCCGCTCCTCCGGGCAGCCGAGGATCGTCGCGTAGACCTTGGTCTGCCGGTAGAACTCCTCCAGCTCCGCGTCGGTGAACGTCCGCCGGAAGACCAGCTGGTAGAACTGCACCGCCACCGCGAACAGCGTGGCCGCGACCCACACCTGCAACTCCGGGTCGTTCGCCTCGTAGTCCGGGCCCGTGACGGCCGCGTGCCCCTTGGTGACCAGGGCGCTGAAGGTCTCGGCCTCCTCCTTCGTCCCGAACTGCACCGCGTAGAGCCATCCCATCGTGTTCCGCAGTCTGCGCAGCGGGTCGTCCGCCGTGTAGCTGTGGTCGTAGACGCCCTGCGCGACCTTGGGGTGCGCGGTCTGGAGGAGCGACGCGGCCCCGCCCGCGGCGATCAGCACGCCCTCCCGCGTGATGACGCGGATGAGGTCGTCGTCCCGGAAGAGTCCTGGTCCATCGGCATGGTCATCGGCGAGAACGGTCATGGCGTCCAGTGTAAGTAAGTACTTTCAGCGGCCGCCAGTCGGACCCGCGAGCCGGAGGCCGCCGGAGCGACGCGGCGGCTCGCGATATTGGAGCGACCGGGCCGGCCCTTCCCTGCGACAATGGGGGCATGCCCGCCCAGATCCACGTCCGCGGCTCGGTCTCCATCCCGGAGTCCGAGCTCGGCTGGCGCTTCTCCCGCTCCTCGGGGCCGGGCGGGCAGCACGTCAACACCAGCGCCACCGCCGCCGAGCTCTCCTTCGACGTCGCGAACTCGCCGTCCCTCCCCGAGCCGCTGCGCGCCCGCGCCCTGGAGCGCCTGTCCGGCCGCCTGGTCCGCGGCGTCCTCACGATCCGCGCCGAGGAGTACCGCTCCCAGCAGCGCAACCGCGACGCGGCCCGCACCCGTCTGGCGACCCTCCTGGCCGAGGCGACGGCCCCGCCCCCGAAGAAGCGCATCCCCAAGAAGGTCCCCCGGGGCATCAACGAGCGCCGGCTGGAGAACAAGAAGCGCCGCAGCAACGTGAAGCGCCAGCGCAGCGCCCGCTGGGACTGACCCGCCCCCGGGCTCCAGGCACCCTAAAATGATCTTCATGTCTTCCGGGCTCGTCCTCATCGACCTCATGCCGCGCATCATGGCCCTGCCGCTCGCCCCCCACTCCGGGGAGGACGTGTTCGACCGCTGCCGGACGCTCGCCGAGGCGTTCCGCGCGCAGGGGCGGCCGGTCGCGCTCGTGCGGGTCGAGCGTCCGAACGTCCCCGAGCAGCCCGCGGGCAGCGAGCTGGCGCCCGGGCTCCAGGCGCCCGGCGACATCGTCGTCGTGAAGCGGACGATCGGCGCGTTCCACGGCACCGATCTGCACGAGCGCCTGCGGGAGCGGGGGATCACGACGCTCGTCTTCGGCGGGCTCGTCACGACCATGGGCGTGGAGTCGACCGCGCGGGTCGCGAGCGACCACGGCTACGAGCTCGAGTTCGTCGCGGACGCGATGTCCGACCGCACCGCCGAGGAGCACGACTTCGCCGTGCGGCGCACCTTCCCGAGGTTCGGCGCCGTCAGGAACACCGCCGACTACCTCTGATCGATCGTCCGGCGGCCTCGCCACGACGACCGGGCAGCGAAGGCGGGAGCGCACCGGAGACGGGCAGCGCGACGCCGCGGTGCTCGGCGGAAGCACCGCGGCGCGCGGGTTCGGTCAGATCCTCTCCCAGAGGGCGGGGACGTTGGGCGGGGTCCAACCGGGCATGGCGGTGTGGGCCTGGAGGCATCGGTAGCTGGCGCCGTCGTAGGTCACCACGTCGCCGGTGTTGTACGCGGTGCCCGCGGCCCACGATCCGCTCGGGTCGCCGGGGCCGGGGTCTCCGGGCCCCGGGTCGCTGACGCGGCCGCCGACGTTGACGCCGGCCCACGCGTTCGCTGTCGCCGCGTACTCGGCGCTGGACTGCCCGTACAGCTTGGACGCGGCCGCGAGGGTGGAGCGGCGGGCGTCGGCGTAGTCGGTGGTGGGGCGCATCTCCTCGGTGAGCGCCTTGTACCAGATCGCCGCGGCCTTCTCCCGGCCGATGCCGGTGACGGGCTTGCCGTCGGAGGTCGGCGAGTTGTACGCGGTGCCGTTGATCACCTTGGAGCCGCTGCCCTCGGACAGCAGGTAGAAGAAGTGGTTGGCGATGCCCGAGGAGTAGTGGACGTCCACGTTCCCGGCGTTCGGCGACCAGCTGTCCAGCGACGAGCCGTCCTTGCCGGGACGGTCCATGTACCGCAGCGGCGCGCCGTCGCCGCGCAGGTTGATCTTCTCGCCGATGAGGTAGTCGCCGACGTCGCTGGAGTTGTTCGCCCAGAACTCCATGGCGGTGGCCATGATGTCCGAGGTCGCCTCGTTCAGGCCGCCGGACTCGCCCTGGTAGACCAGGCCGGCCGTGTTGGACGTGACGCCGTGCGTCATCTCGTGGCCCGCGACGTCCAGTTCGGTCAGGGGCTTGCTGTTGCCCTGGCCGTCGCCGTACGTCATGCAGAAGCAGCTGTCGTCCCAGAAGGCGTTGACGTAGCTGGTGCCGTAGTGGACGCGGGAGTACGCGCCGACGCCGTCACCGCGGATCCCCGACCGTCCGAAGACGGTCTTGTAGAAGTCCCAGGTCTCCCCGGCGCCGTAGGCGGCGTCGACCGCGGCGGTCTGGCTGTTGCTCGCCGTGCCGTCGCCCCAGGTGTCGTCGGCGTCGGAGAACAGCGTCCCGCGCCCCGAGGTGGCCCGGTTGAGGTTGGTGGTGTCGTGGTTGCCGCGCCCGGTGTCGCGCAGGACGTAGCCGCCGCCGGACGAGCTGGTGCCGAGCTGGACCGTGCCGGAGTACTGGCTCCTGCCGGTGCCGGTCTGCACGCCCTGCCACTCGATGATCTTCTTGCCGGAGACGGCGTCGGTGAGGACGTGCAGCCGGTTGGGCGTGCCGTCCCTCTGCGTCCCGCCGACCACGGTCTCCCAGGCGAGGACGGGCTCGCCGCCCTCGCCGACCCACACGACCTTGCGCGGGGCGACGCTGCCCTCGGCCTTCGGCGTGTTCGGCTTGGTGGGCACCAGGGTCTTCGGCGCGGTCTCCACCTCCAGCGGCTTGGTGAGCGCCTGGGAGACCCGCTCGATCGAACCGGCCTTGGACCGGTGCACGATGAGGTCGCCGCCGAGGACGGGCAGGCCCTCGTAGGTGCTCTCGTAGTGCGTGTGGGTGGTGCCGTCCTGGTCCTTGACGACGGTCTTCACCTTCAGGCCGACCTTCGCGCCGAGCTTCAGCGCGGACTTGGTCTCGTCCTGCCGCGCCGCGGCCCGGCCGACGAGCGTCCTGTACTCCTGCGCGCTCACCTTCGCCGGCAGCTGGCCGGGGTCGCCCTTCGGCGCCCGCGCGGGTGCGGCGGACGCCGGGCCCATCGGCATGCTCAGCAGCGCCATGGCGGCGACGGTGACCAGGGAGGTGCTCAGGGCGACGCGCCTGTGGGCGCGTCCGGGGGTCGTGGATCTCACGGGGGTACTCCTTGTCTGCCGGCCGCCGCGGGGGACGCCCGAGGGGGAGCGCTCCAGCGGCCCGGTGGGGCCGCGGAACTCCGGAGTGGGGGGTTGCCTCGGGAACGATGACACGCCATGTCCGGCATGTCATCGGAAAGTTCTCCCTGCACAAGAGGTGTAGGGAGGGGCGCCGCACCGCAAGGGAAACCCCTACACGGCCAGGGGGCGGACAAGGGTTCCCTAGTGCGGCGGCGACGCCCCGGGACCGGCCGGCCCGCCGCCCAGCAGCGCCCCGAGCTGCGCCCGGGAGCGGATGCCGAGCTTGCGGTAGATGCGGGTGAGGGACGCCTCGACGGTCTTCACGCTCAGATACAGCCGGTTGGCCACCTGCTGGTTGGTGGCGCCCTGGCCGACGAGGACGGCGATCCGCCGCTCCCCCTCGGTCAGCGACGCCCGGGCGGCGGAACCGGCCGCGGCGGGACCGTCCCGCAGGCCCGTCTCCAGGCGGGACAGCCGGTGCCGCGCCTGCTCGATCCAGGGCCGCGCCTCGCACCGCGAGAAGATCTCCAGGGCGTCCTCGGCCGCCCGCCGCGCGGGCGCTCCGCGCCGCCGGCGCCGCTCGACGCGCGCCGGGTGGAGCAGG
>NZ_JBFARL010000268.1:0-9027 GCF_040674655.1 Actinomadura sp. NPDC049753
GTCCTCGGGCGTCCCGCAGCCGACGACCCAGCCGGCCTTGGCGCCGAGGGACTCCGGTCCGAGCGGGTGCTCGCTGCTGCTGTCGGCGCCGCTCGCCTGGCTGGTCGTCGTCTATCTCGGCGCCCTCGCCGCGATCTTCCTGACCGCCTTCTGGACCACCGACGTCTTCACCGGCGAGGTCGTCCGGCAGTTCACGCTCGCCAACTTCCAGACCCTCGTCGACGAGCCGGTCTACCGGACGGTCGCGCTGCGCAGCCTCGGCGTCGCGGCGGCCGTCACCCTCATCGACACCGCGATCGGCTTCCCGATGGCGCTGTACATGGCCAAGGTCGCCAGGCCGCGGCACCGGCCCTACCTGGTGATAGCGATCCTGGCGCCGCTGTGGGCCGCCTACCTCGTCAAGGCGTACGCGTGGCGGGTGATGCTCTCGCAGGGCGGCCTCGTCGACCAGGTGCTGGGGCCGTTCGGGCTCTCCAGCCCCGGCTACGGCCTCACGGCGACCGTGCTCGTGCTGGCCTACCTGTGGCTGCCGTACATGATCCTTCCGGTCTACGCGGGCCTGGAGCGGCTCCCGGACTCGCTGCTGGACGCCTCCGGCGACCTCGGCGCCCACCCGCTGCGCACGCTGCGGTCCGTCGTGCTGCCGCTGGTGTTCCCCTCGCTGGTGGCCGGATCGATCTTCACGTTCTCGCTGTCGCTCGGCGACTACATCACCGTGAAGATCGTCGGCGGCCGGAGCCAGCTGCTCGGCAACGTCGTCTACGACAACATCGGCGCCGCCAACAACCTGCCGTTCGCGGCGGCGGTCGCCACGATCCCGGTGGTGGTGATGCTCGGCTACCTCGCCGCGGCCCGCCGCACCGGCGCGCTCAGGGAGCTGTGATGACCCTCTCGCCCGCCGCGCGGATCGCCCTGCGCGTCATGATGTTCCTCGGCCTCGCCGTCATCTACGTGCCGCTGCTGGTCGTGCTGGTCAACTCCTTCAACGCCGACACCGCGTTCGGCTGGCCGCCGTCGGGGTTCACCGGGCGCTGGTGGTCGCAGGCGCTGCACAACGAGGGCGCCCGGCAGGCCGTCCTGACCAGCGTCAAGGCGGGCCTCGGCGCGACGGCGGCCGCGCTCGTCCTCGGCACCATGGCGGCCTTCGCGGTGGCGCGGTACCGGTTCTTCGGACGCGAGACGGTCTCGCTGGTCGTCGTGCTGCCGATCGCGCTGCCCGGCATCGTCACCGGCATCGCGCTCAGCAACGCCTTCCAGGTCGTGCTGAAGCCGCTCGGGATCGGGCTCGGCCTGTTCACCGTGATCGTCGGGCATGCCACGTTCTGCGTCGTCACGATCTTCAACAACGTGCTCGCCCGGCTGCGGCGCACGGGCACCAGCCTGGAGGAGGCGTCCGCCGACCTCGGCGCCGACACGTTCCAGACGTTCTGGCACGTCACGTTCCCGGCGCTGCGCTCGGCGCTGCTCGCCGGGGGGCTGCTGTCGTTCGCGCTGTCCTTCGACGAGATCATCGTGACCACGTTCACCGCCGGACCGGGCGCCCAGACCCTGCCGATCTGGATCTTCAACAACCTGTTCCGGCCCAACCAGGCCCCGGTCGTCAACGTGCTCGCCGCCGCCCTGATCGTGCTGTCGGTCATCCCGATCTGGATCGCGCAGCGGCTGTCCAGCGGCGCCCGCGGCGTCGCGTGAGCCCGGCCGGGGCCGGTGCGGGCGGGCCCTGAGCGTCAGCCCCGCAGGCGCCGGGAGGCGTCGACCCAGCGGTCGAGGAGGGAGGCGGCGCCCCCCGAGTCGACCGCTGCGGCGGCGCGCTCGTAGGCGGCCCCCAGCGTCGCGGTGAGGTCGGCGGCGGCCGGCGTCCCCTCGTAGGCGGTGATGAGCGCGGCGGCGTTCAGCAGGACCATGTCGCGGACGGGCCCCCGCCGTCCGCCGAACGTCTCGCGGGCCACCCGCCCGTTGAACACCGCGTCGGCGCCGCGCAGGTCCTCGGGCTTGGCCGGCGGGATGCCGAGGTCGGAGGGGTCGAAGGTCGTCTCCGTCGCCGTCCCGTCGCGCACGACCCACACGGTGGAGGTGCCCGTGGTGGTCAGCTCGTCCAGCCCGTCGTCGCCCCGGAAGACCAGCGAGGAGCAGCCGCGCGCGGCGAACACGCCCGCCATCACGCCCGCCATCCGCGGGTGGAACACCCCGACGGCCTGGGCCAGGGGGCGCGCCGGGTTGGTCAGCGGGCCGAGGAAGTTGAAGACCGTGGGCGTGCCCAGTTCGCTGCGGGTGCGGGAGGCGTACTTCAGGGCCGGGTGGTAGAGCGGCGCGAAGCAGAAGGTGATGCCGACCTCGTCGGCGACCCGCGCGGTGGCCTCGGGGGGCAGGTCGATCGCGACGCCGAGGTGCTCCAGCAGGTCGGCGGCGCCGCACGAGGACGACGCGGCGCGGTTGCCGTGCTTGACGACCCGCACGCCCGCCGCGGCCGCGACCACGGCGGCCATCGTGGAGACGTTGACGGTGTGGCCGCGGTCGCCGCCCGTCCCGACGAGGTCGGCGATGCGGCCGGGAACCTCGATGGGGGTGGCGTTGTCCATCATCCCCGCGGCGAGGCCGGTGACCTCCTCGACCGTCTCGCCCTTGGCGCGCAGCGCCACGGCGAAGCCCGCGATCTGCACGTCGGTGGCCTCGCCGGACATGATGCTGTTCATGGCCCAGGTGGTCTCCTCGCTGGACAGCGAGTCGCCCGACACGAGGGCGTTGAGCAGTGCGGGCCAGGTGGTGCGCGCGTCCATGTCGCCTACAGGGTCGTGGTGGGTGCGTTGCGGGGGAGTGCGGTGCGGGGAGGCGGTGCGGTCCGCCGGCTACAGGGCCGGGAGGCGGTTCTGGATGCGCTGCCGCATGAGGCCGGCGAGGGCTTTCGCGAGGGCCATCGGGTCGATGGGCAGGCCCACCACGGCGTCGGCGCGCGACCAGGTGGCGAGCCAGCCGTCGTCGCGGCGGCCGATGATCGCCAGGACGGGCGGGCAGTCGTACACCTCGTCCTTGGCCTGGCGGCACACGCCGAGACCGCCCGCGGGCTGCGCCTCGCCGTCGACGATCAGGACGTCGACGCCGCCCTGGTCGAGCCGCGCCACGACGGCGGGCTGGGTGGCGCACTCCTCGAACTCGACCTTCGGGAGGTCGGCGGCGGGCCGGCGCCCGATCGCCATCCTGATCTCGGCGCGCGTGTTCGCGTCGTCGCTGTAGACGAGGACCTTCATCGGGCTCTCCGGGGCGGTGCTCATGGACCTGAAGGGTACCGGGTCGCGGCACCGGTGACACGCTCGGGGAACCCTAGAAGGGGGGTCATGCGTCAGTCACTGGATAGGGGCGCAATAATGCTGGCGTGACAGCATCCGCGATAGAGACAACACCTCACGCACGGGCGAACCGTCCCAATCTGGTCAGCGTGGGGACGATCGTTTGGCTGTCGTCCGAGCTGATGTTCTTCGCGGCGCTGTTCGCGATGTTCTTCACGATCCGCTCTGTGACGATCGGCCAGTCCGGCCACCACGCGTGGCCGGGCGCCCCGCTGGACCTGCCGCTGTCGGCCGTCAACACGACCATCCTGGTGCTGTCCTCGGTGACCTGCCAGATGGGCGTGTTCAAGGCCGAGGCCGGCAAGGTCGGACGTGACGGAAGCGTGTTCAACGTGGCGCGCTGGGGCCTGCGCGAGTGGTACGTGCTCTCGTTCCTCATGGGCGCCTACTTCGTCGCCGGCCAGGCCTACGAGTACTCCCAGCTGGTCACCAAGGACGGCCTCACCTTCTCGTCCTCGGCCTACGGCTCGGTCTTCTACCTGGCCACCGGCTTCCACGGCCTGCACGTCATCGGCGGCCTCGTGGCGTTCCTGTTCCTCCTGGGACGCACCTACGCCGCCAAGCGGTGGACGCACGAGCAGGCGACGAGCGCGATCGTCGTCTCCTACTACTGGCACTTCGTCGACGTGGTGTGGATCGGCCTGTTCTCGGTCGTCTACCTGCTCGACATCTGACCGACCCGACCGACCCGACCGACATGACCCGAACGGGGACTTCCGTGAAAAGGATCACCGCATGGCGACGGCGCCCGTGGGCGGGCTACGCCGTCGTGCTGGCGGCCCTGGCGGCGATCGGCGCGATCTACGCCGGCTTCTCGCCGCGGACTGACCGCGCCGAGGCGCAGACCACAGCCCAGGCGGCGCAGGACCTGAAGAACGGCCAGCAGCTGTTCAACAAGAACTGCGCGAGCTGCCACGGGCTGAACGCCGAGGGCACCAAGGACGCCAAGGGCAACCCGATCGCCCCGAGCCTGATCGGCGTCGGCGCCGCGTCCGTCGACTTCCAGGTCGGCTCGGGCCGCATGCCCGCGGCGAACCCCGGCGCGCAGATGCCGCGCAAGACGCCGATCCCCGAGTTCAACACCTCGATCAAGACCGACTTCGAGGAGAAGGACAAGCGGGAGGCGGCCGAGAGGCAGAAGGCGCAGGCGGAGAAGAACCTCTCCGACCTCAGCGCCTACGTCGCCTCGCTCGGCGGCGGCCCGGCGGTCCCCCCGGCGTCGGCCGTGGACCCGAAGACCGGCAACGTCGCGCTCGGCGGGAAGCTGTTCCGCACCAACTGCGCGCAGTGCCACAACTTCACCGGCCAGGGCGGCGCGCTGACCGGCGGCAAGTACGCGCCCTCGCTGTCGAACCCCGACGTCACGCCCACCCAGATGTACGAGGCCATGCTGACCGGCCCGCAGGCGATGCCCGTGTTCAACGACACGACGCTCACGCCGAAGGACAAGCAGGCCATCATCGCCTACCTCGTCCAGACGCGCGAGGAGCCGAACCCCGGCGGTAACGGCCTCGGCCGCATCGGCCCGGTGACCGAGGGGCTGGCCGGCTGGCTGGTCGGCATCGGCCTGCTGGTCCTGGCCGCCATGTGGATCACCGCGAAGAAGCCGAAGAAGCTGAAGAAGTCATGAGCGACGACAACAAGGACACGGCGGGCCGGCCCGCCCCGCGCGAACGCGTGATCGGCACGCCGTCCCCGGCGCGCGAGAAGGCCCTGCTCGCGGAGGACGACATCTCGGCGCCCGCGGGCGTGGGCGACCAGCTCGACGAGGCGTCGGCCAAGCGCGCCGAGCGGATCGTCGCGACGCTCTTCCTGGTCGCGTTCGCCGCCAGCGTGGGGTTCATCGCCTACTTCATCGGCTGGAGCGGTCGCGACGGCGGCATGCACGGCGTCACCCGGGCGCGCGAGAGCAACCTGTGGCTCGGCGGCCTGATGGCGCTGTCGTTCCTCGCGCTGGCCTTCGGCGTCACCATCTGGGTGCGCCGCCTGATGACCAGCAAGCCGATCGTCCAGGAGCGGCACGAGCTGGCCGCCGACGAGGAGACCCGGGCGGCCTTCACCGAGGACTTCCTTGAGGGCGCCGCCGACAGCGGCATCACCAAGCGGCCCCTGCTGCGCCGCACGCTGCTGCTGGCCGCCGCGCCGCTCGGCCTGGCCCCGCTGGTGCTGCTGCGCGACCTCGGCCCGCTGCCGGAGAAGCGGCTCCGCCACACCTACTGGGGCGAGGCCGTCAAGAAGGCGAAGGCGGAGGGCAAGAAGGGCGCCCGCCTGGTCGTCGACGGCACCAACAAGCCGCTGCGGGTCAGCGACTTCTCCACCCCGGGCTCGATGATCACGGTCCTGCCCGAGGGGATCGAGGAGGAGGTCCCCGAGGACCAGGTGCTCACCCAGAACGCCAAGGCCGTCACCATCCTCATCAACGTCCCCGCCAACGAGTTCAAGCCGGCCAAGGGCCGCGAGAACTGGCACGTCAACGGGATCGTGGCCTACTCCAAGGTGTGCACGCACGTCGGCTGCCCCGCGGCCCTGTACGAGCAGACCACCCACCACATCCTGTGCCCGTGCCACCAGTCGACGTTCGACGCCACCGACGCGGCGAAGGTGATCTTCGGGCCGGCGGCGCGGTCGCTGCCGCAGCTGCCGCTGTCCGTGGAGGACGGGTACCTCATCGCCACGAGCGACTACCACGAACCCATCGGACCGAGCTTCTGGGAGCGCGGATGAGCGAGGCGACAGCCCCCAAGGCGGTCGAGGCGCCCCTGACGTTCCTCGACGACCGCCTCGGCTCCACCACCTTCTTCAAGCGGAACATGAAGAAGGTCTTTCCGGACCACTGGTCCTTCATGCTGGGCGAGATCGCCCTGTACTCCTTCATCATCCTGCTGCTGACCGGGACGTTCCTGACGCTCTGGTTCCAGCCGAGCATGACGGAGACCGTGTACGAGGGCTCGTACACGAAGCTGCGGGGCGTGACGATGTCCGAGGCCTACGCCTCGACGCTGCACATCTCGTTCGACGTGCGCGGCGGCCTGCTCATGCGGCAGATCCACCACTGGGCCGCGATCCTGTTCATGGCGTCGATCCTCGCGCACATGCTGCGCGTGTTCTTCACCGGCGCCTACCGCAAGCCGCGCGAGCTGAACTGGCTGATCGGCATCGGCATGTTCACGCTGGGCATGCTGGAGGGCCTGTTCGGGTACTCGCTGCCCGACGACCTGCTGTCCGGCACCGGTCTGCGCATCACGCAGGGCGTCCTGGAGGCGATCCCGGTCGTCGGCACCTACGGCTACATGTTCCTGTTCGGCGGAGAGTTCCCCGGCCAGGACATCGTTCCGCGTCTGTACATGTTGCACATCCTGCTCATCCCGGGCCTCCTGCTCGGCCTGGTCACCGCGCACATGATGATCATGTGGGTGCAGAAGCACACGGCGATGCCGGTCAAGAACCAGACCGAACAGCAGGTGTACGGCTACCCGTTCTACCCGGTCTTCATGGCCAAGACGGGCGCCTACTTCCTGTTCACCTTCGGCGTCCTCGCGCTGCTCGGCGCGTTCGCCCAGATCAACCCGATCTGGCTGTTCGGCCCGTACGACCCCGGCGCGATCTCGTCGGGCTCCCAGCCCGACTGGTACATGGGCGTCCTCGAGGGCGCGCTGCGCATCATGCCGAACTGGGAGGTCTCCGCCTGGGGCCACACGGTCAGCTTCAACGTGCTGATCCCGGCGCTGGTGCCGCTCGGCATCGTGTTCGGCGGCGCGGCGGCCTGGCCGTTCGTCGAGCAGTGGGTGACCGGCGACAAGCGCCACCACCACGTGAACGACCGGCCGCGCAACGCCCCGGTCCGCACGGCGACGGGCATCGCCGCGGTCACCTTCTACGGGCTGCTGTGGCTCGCCGGTGCCAACGACGTCCTCGCCGAGAAGTTCCACGTGTCCCTGTTCGCGACGACGTGGTTCTTCCGGGTCGCGTTCTTCCTCGGGCCGATCATCGCGTTCGTCATCACCAAGCGGATCTGCCTGGGCCTGCAGCGCAAGGACGCCGACGTCGTCGGGCACGGCGTGGAGAGCGGCGTGATCCTGATGTCGCCGGACGGGAAGTTCTCCGAGCGGCACGAGGCGCCGCGCGACGAGGAGCGCCACGTCCTGCTCTCCAAGGAGAACGCCCGGCCCGAGGCCCCGGCCCGGGACGCCAAGGGCATCCCGGCGCCCGGCACCAAGGGCCCGATCGGGCACCTGCGCTCGCGCCTCAACCGCGCGTGGACGTTCGACGACATCCCCGTCGAGGAGCACGAGCACCCGCACGGCGAGCAGGCCGAGATCGAGGGCGGCGCCACGTCGCACGAGGTCCGGCACTGATCGTCCGCGCTTCGGGGGCCCGTCACCGCATCGCCGGTGGCGGGCCCTCGCGCATCCCGGGCGGCCCGCGATGACCAGGACCCTGTTCGTCACCAACGACTTCCCGCCGCGCCCGGGCGGCATCCAGGCCTTCGTGCACGGCCTCGCCCAGCGCCGCCCGCCCGGTTCGGTCGTCGTCTACGCGCCGGCCTGGAAGGGCGCCGCGGAATTCGACGCGGCGCAGCCGTTCCCCGTCGTCCGGCATCCCGGCTCCCTCATGCTGCCGGAGCCGGGCGTGCTGCGCCGGGCCGCGGACGTGCTGCGCGCGGAGCGCTGCGACTCGGTCGTGTTCGGCGCGGCGGCGCCCCTCGGCCTGCTGGCCCCGGCGCTGCGGCGCCGGGGGGCGCGGCGGCTCATCGGGATCACGCACGGGCACGAGGCCGGCTGGGCGTCGCTGCCGGTGGCGCGCACCCTGCTGGGCCGCATCGGGGACGGCGTCGACGTCCTGACCTACCTCGGCGAGTACACCCGCTCCCGGATGGCGCGGGCCCTGTCTCCCGAGGCCGCGGCGCGGATGGCCCGGCTCGCGCCCGGAGTCGACGAGACGCTCTTCCACCGGGGCGCGGGCGGGGCGGAGATCCGGCAGCGGCACGGGCTGACCGGCCGTCCGGTGGCGGTGTGCGTGTCCCGCCTGGTCCCGCGCAAGGGGCAGGACGCCCTGCTCCGCGCCTGGCCCCGGGTCCTGGAGTCCGTGCCGGACGCCGCGCTGCTCCTCGTCGGCGGCGGGCCCTACCGCGGCGACCTGGAGCGCCTCGCCGCGTCCCTGCGCGTCGGCGGTTCGGTCGTCTTCACCGGCGGCGTCCCCTGGGAGGAGCTGCCCGCCCACTTCGACGCGGGCGACGTCTTCGCGATGCCGTGCCGCACCCGCCGCCGCGGCCTGGACGTGGAGGGCCTCGGCATCGTGTACCTGGAGGCGTCCGCGACCGGGCTCCCGGTCGTCGCGGGCGATTCGGGCGGCGCTCCCGACGCCGTCCTGGACGGCGAGACGGGCCTCGTGGTGCCGGGCCGCTCCGTCCCCGGCATCGCCGAAGCCGTGGCGGGCCTTCTCGCGGACCCGGACCGGGCCCGCGCCATGGGGGAGAAGGGCCGGGCCTGGATCGAACGGGAGTGGCGCTGGGACGTCCAGGCGAGCCGCCTGGGAAACCTGCTGGCGCCCTGAACGACACCGTCCCCAGGGTGAGGACCCGCCCCCGCTCGGGGACCTGGAACGGGCGGAGAACCGGCGCGCGCTGGCCGAATGGATCACCGGCGGAGAGGGCACCAAGTTCCGGGTGCTGCGGCTGGACGCC
>NZ_JBFARL010000269.1:0-8966 GCF_040674655.1 Actinomadura sp. NPDC049753
CGATCGGCTTGCCCTGCCAGGTGCCCTTGACCGTGGCGATCTCCGGACCGCCGTAGATCTCGGTGCACATCTGGTCCTTGGGGACGGGTGCGACCGCGCGGGAGGCGGAGCCCGCCCTGGGGGGTGATTCTTTCTAACAACTGTTTGGTAGAGTCGCTGGCGTGAAGCAGAACGAGTCCCCCGCGGACCGGGCCTTCCGCGCCGAGGTCCGCGACTGGCTCCAGAGCAACCTGTCGGGCGAGTTCGCGCACGCCCGCGGGCTCGGCGGCCCCGGCCGCGAGCACGAGGCCTTCGAGGAGCGGCTGGCCTGGGAGCGTCACATGGCCGCCGCCGGCTGGACCTGCGTGGGCTGGCCCCGCGAGTACGGCGGCCGCGGCGCCACCGTCGAGCAGCAGGTGATCTTCCACGAGGAGTACGCGCTCGCCGACGGGCCCGCCCGGGTCAACCACATCGGCGAGAACCTGCTCGGGCCCACGATCATCGCCTTCGGCACCGACGAGCAGCGCGCCCGCTTCCTGCCGCCGATCGTGGCGGCGCGGGAGCTGTGGTGCCAGGGCTACTCCGAGCCGAACGCGGGCTCCGACCTCGCCAACGTGCAGACCCGCGCCGAGCTCGCCGGAGACCACTGGCTGGTCGACGGGCAGAAGGTGTGGACGTCGCTGGCCCTCGAAGCCGACTGGTGCTTCGTCGTGTGCCGCACCGAGCCGGGGTCGTCCCGCCACCGGGGCCTGTCGTACCTGCTCGTCCCGATGCGGCAGGACGGCGTGGACATCCGGCCGATCGTCCAGCTCACCGGCACCTCCGAGTTCAACGAGGTGTTCTTCGACGGCGCCCGCACCGACGCGGGCAACATCGTCGGGGAGCCCGGCGAGGGCTGGAGGATCGCGATGGCGACGCTCGGGTTCGAGCGCGGCGTCGCGACGCTCGGCCAGCAGGTGGGGTTCCGGCGCGAGTTCGAGGGCGTCGCCGACCTCGCCCGCCGCACCGGCGCCATCGACGACCCCCTGCTGCGCGACCGGCTGACCCGGTCCTACATGGGCCTGGAGATCATGCGGCTGAACGCGGTGCGCACCATGGCGGGCGTCGCGTCGGGCGCGCCCGGCCCCGAGTCGTCGATCTCCAAGCTCGTCTGGGGCACCTGGCACCGCGAACTCGGCGAGCTGGCCATGGACGTCCTCGGCGCCGCCGGCCTCGTCGCCGACGGGGCGCCGGGCGCGGGCCCGGACGGCGGGACCGCGCAGCCCTACGACCTGAACGACTGGCAGCGGCTGTTCCTGTTCTCCCGCTCCGACACGATCTACGCCGGGTCGAACGAGATCCAGCGCAACATCATCGCCGAGCGCGTGCTCGGCCTGCCCCGTGAACCGGCCGCCGACAGGAAGGCACGCGGATGACCCCGCCCCCCTACGTCCCCGGACACGGCCTGCTCGCCGGCCGCGCCGTCGTGATCACCGCCGCGGCGGGGGCCGGCATCGGCGGCGCCACCGCCCGCCGCTGCCTGGAGGAGGGCGCCCGCGTCCTGGTCTCCGACGCGCACGAGCGGCGGCTCGCCGCGACGGCGGCGGAGCTGGAGAAGGAGTTCGGCGCCGACCGGGTCGACGCGCTGCCCTGCGACGTCACCTCCGAGGAGCAGGTCCAGGCCCTCTACGGCCGGGCCGTGGAGCGGTTCGGCCGCATCGACGTCGCGGTCAACAACGCCGGGCTCGGCGGGACGGCGGACCTCGTCGACATGACCGACGAGCAGTGGGGCCGCGTCCTCGACATCACCCTCACCGGCACGATGCGCTGCACCCGCGCCGCCCTGCGCCTCATGCGCGACCAGGGCACCGGCGTGGTCGTCAACAACGCCTCGGTGATCGGCTGGCGGGCGCAGAAGGGCCAGGCGCACTACGCCGCCGCCAAGGCGGGGGTCATGGCGCTCACCCGCTGCTCCGCGCTGGAGGCCGCCGACTTCGGCGTCCGGGTCAACGCCGTCTCCCCGTCCCTGGCCATGCACCCGCACCTGGTCAAGGTGACGTCGGAGGAGCTGCTGGAGGAGCTGACGCGCCGGGAGGCGTTCGGCCGCTACGCCGAGCCGTGGGAGGTGGCCAACGTTATCGTCTTCCTGGCCAGCGACTACTCGTCGTACATGACGGGCGAGGTCGTCTCCGTCTCCTCCCAGCACGCTTAGGACACCGGTACATGAGGAACTGCGCATGAGTCCACGACGGCGCGACGCCGAGGGAACCGCCGCCGCCCGCGCGGGGCGGCGGGCCGAGCTGCTCGCCACGGCCGCCGAGGTGTTCGCCTCCCAGGGCTACTCCGCCACCACCGTCCGGAAGGTGGCCGACGCCGCCGGGATCCTCGGCGGCAGCCTCTACTACCACTTCGACTCCAAGGAGTCGATGGCCGACGAGATCCTGTCGACCTTCCTGGACGACATGTGGGCCGCCTACGACCGCGTCCTGCAGGCCGGGCTCAGCGCGCGCGACACCCTGGAGGCCATCGTCGTCGAGTCGTTCCGCTCGATCGACAGGCACCGTCCCGCGGTCGTCCTCTACCAGAACGAGTCCAAGCACCTCGCGACCAGCGAGCGGTTCCACTACCTCCTGGACTCCCAGCGGCGGTTCGAGGAGATGTGGCTGTCCCTGCTGGACCGCGGCGTCAAGGAGGGCGCCTTCCGCGCCGACCTCGACCGGACCCTCATCTACCGCTTCATCCGCGACACCGTCTGGGTCGCGGCGAACTGGTACCAGCACGGCGGGCGGCTGTCCGCCGACGACATCGCCAAGCAGTACCTCGCCATGTTCCTCGAAGGGATCCAGGCGAGCTAGGCCCCGTACGAAGGAGACACCCCCCATGGCCGAGGCTTACATCGTCGACGCGGTCCGCGCCCCGGTCGGGCGCCGCAACGGCGGGCTCGCCGGAGTGCACCCCGCCGACCTCGGCGCGCACGTGCTGACCGCCCTCATGGACCGGACGAAGATCGACCCGGCCGCCGTCGAGGACGTCGTGTTCGGCTGCGTCGACACCCTCGGTCCTCAGGCCGGCGACATCGCCCGCACCTGCTGGCTGGCCGCCGGGCTCCCCGAGGAGGTCCCCGGCGTCACGGTCGACCGGCAGTGCGGCTCCTCCCAGCAGGCCGTGCACTTCGCGGCGCAGGCCGTCCTGTCCGGGACGTCGGACCTGGTCGTCGCGGGCGGCGTGCAGAACATGTCGCAGATCCCGATCGGCTCGGCGATGACCGCCGCGGCGCCGCTCGGCTTCACCGAGGGCCCCTTCGCGGGCTCGGCGGGCTGGGCGCGCCGCTACGGCGACACCGAGGTGTCGCAGTTCAACGGCGCCGAGATGATCGCCCGCGACTGGGACATCTCCCGCGAGGAGATGGAGGCGTTCGCCTACGAGTCGCACCAGCGCGCCATCCGCGCCATCGACGAGGGCCGGTTCGAGCGCGAGACGGTCGCCTACGAGAGCGTCACCGCCGACGAGGGACCGCGCCGCGACACCACCCTGGAGAAGATGGCGGGCCTGAAGACCCTGGTGGAGGGCGGCCGCCTCACCGCGGCCGTCTCGTCGCAGATCTCCGACGGCGCGGCCGCGCTGCTCATCGCCTCCGAGCAGGCCGTCAAGGACCACGGCCTCACCCCCCGCGCCCGCATCCACCACCTGTCCGCGCGCGGAGAGGACCCCATCCGGATGTTGTCGGCGCCCATCCCCGCCACCGCGTACGCGCTGAAGAAGACCGGGATGACGATCGGCGAGATCGACGCCGTCGAGATCAACGAGGCGTTCGCGTCCGTCGTCCTCGCCTGGCTCAAGGAGACCGGCGCCGACCCGGCGACGACCAACCCCAACGGCGGCGCCATAGCCCTCGGCCACCCCCTCGGCGCCACCGGCGCCCGCCTGATGACCACCCTCCTGCACGAGCTCGACCGCACCGGCGGCCGCTACGGCCTCCAGACCATGTGCGAAGGCGGCGGCCAGGCCAACGTCACCATCATCGAGCGGCTGGCCTAGCCGGGAGCGGGAGGCGGACTGATGGACGTCTTCGAACCGGCACGGCTCGGGCCGCTGACGCTGCGGAACCGCGTGATCAAGGCGGCCACGTCCGAGGGGATGACGCCCGACGCGCTGGTGACCGACGACCTGGTCGAGTACCACCGGCGCCCGGCCGCCGGGGGCGTGGGCATGACCACCGTCGCCTACTGCGCGGTCGCGCCCGAGGGGCGGACCGAGCGGCGGCAGATCTGGATGCGGCCGGAGGCCGTCCCCGGGCTGCGGCGCCTCACCGACGCCGTGCACGCGGAGGGCGCCGCCGCGTCCGCGCAGCTCGGTCACGCCGGACCGGTCGCCGACGCCAGCTCCAACGGGGTGCCCGCGATCTCGGCCGGCCGGTTCTTCAACCCCCTCGGCATGGCCTTCACCAAGGTCGCCAAGGCGGAGGACATCGAGCGCATCACCCGCGCCCACGCCGAGGCCGCGCGGCTGGCGATCGAGTCCGGCTTCGACGCCGTGGAGCTCCACCTCGGGCACAACTACCTGGCCAGCGCGTTCCTCAGCCCCCGCCTCAACCGCCGCGAGGACGGCTACGGCGGGCCGATCGAGAACCGGGCCAAGGTCGCGCTCGGCATCGCCCGCGCCGTCCGCGACGAGGTCGGCGACCGCATCGCGATCACCGCCAAGCTCAACATGCGCGACGGCGTGCGCGGCGGCCTGGAGATCGACGACAGCCTCCATGTCGCCCGCCGGCTCCAGGAGGAGGGCACCGTCGACGCGCTGGAGCTGACCGCCGGCAGCTCGCTGCTCAACCCGATGTACCTGTTCCGCGGGGAGATGCCCATCCCCGAGTTCGCGGCCAGCTACAAGCTGCCCATGCGGATCGGCCTGCGGATGTTCGGCAAGCGGTTCCTGCGCGCCTACCCCTACCAGGACGCCTACCTGCTGGAGCACGCGCGGAGGTTCCGCGCCGAGCTCGACCTGCCCCTGATCCTGCTGGGCGGCATCACCGACCGCGCGAGCATGGACACCGCGATGGCGGAGGGCTTCGAGTTCGTCGCCATGGCCCGCGCCCTCCTCCGCGAACCCGACCTCGTGAACCGGATCGCCGCCGACCCGTCCACGCCGTCGCTGTGCGTCCACTGCAACCGCTGCGTCCCGACGGTCTACCGGGGCACCCACTGCCCGCTCGTCCCGGCGCCGGATTGACCTGGAGTGCGCTCCAGCTCGTAGCGTTCGGGGCATGACCACTCCACAGCACACGATCGGATCGGGGTTCGGCTTCGAGAGCACGGCGAGGGACGTCCTCGCGGGCATCGACCTCTCGGGGAGGCTCGCCGTCGTCACCGGCGGCTACTCGGGCCTCGGGCTGGAGACGACGCGGGCGCTGGCGGGCGCGGGGGCGCGGGTGGTGGTCCCCGCGCGGCGGCCGGAGGCGGCGAAGGAGGCCGTCGGCGGCATCGACGGCGTCGAGGTGGACGAACTGGACCTGGCCGACCTGGAGAGCGTGCGCGGGTTCGCGGAGCGGTTCCTCGCGTCCGGGCGCGGCATCGACATCCTGATCAACAACGCGGCGGTCATGGCCTGCCCGGAGACGCGCGTCGGGCCCGGCTGGGAGGCGCAGTTCGCCACCAACCACCTCGGGCACTTCGCGCTGGTGAACCGCCTGTGGCCGGCCGTCGGGCCGGGGGCCCGGGTGGTCGCGGTGTCGTCGCGCGGGCACCACTTCTCCCCGATCCGGTGGGACGACGTGCAGTTCGAGCGCGGCTACGACAAATGGGAGGCGTACGGGCAGGCGAAGACGGCCAACGTGCTGTTCGCCGTCCACCTGGACGCGCTCGCCAAGGACGCCGTGCGGGCCTTCTCGCTCCATCCGGGAAGCATCCTGACGCCCCTCCAGCGCCACATCCCCCTGGAGGAGAAGGTGGCGAACGGCTGGATCGACGAGGACGGGAACGAGATCGGCCAGGGGTTCAAGACGCCGGAGCAGGGCGCGGCCACGGCGGTGTGGGCGGCCACGTCCCCGCGGCTGGACGGCATGGGCGGCGTGTACTGCGAGGACTGCGACGTCGCCGAACAGGCCCCGGACGGTGACCCCGAGCGACGCGGCCGCGTCGGCGCGCCCTCCAGCGGGGTGCGCTCCTACGCGACCGACCCGGCGCAGGCCGAGCGGCTGTGGGAGCTGTCGGCGGAGCTGACCGGGGTGAACGCGTTCGCGTAGCGCCTGCGACGATGGGGCCGTGATCGACATCGCCGGGTGGGCCCCGGAACCCCAGGAGACGACCGAGGTCGTCGGCGCAGGGCCGTCGGAGGCGCTGGCCGGGCTGCTCGACGTCGAGCCGCCGGGGGAGGAGCTGCCGCCCCTCTGGCACTGGCTGCACTTCCTGGAACGGCCCGCGCAGCGAGAGCTGGGGCCGGACGGGCATCCGCGCGAGGGACGGTTCCTCCCGCCGCTCCCCGAACGGCGCCGCATGTTCGCCGGCGGGCGGTTCCGGGTCCACGAGCCCCTGCGTGCCGGGGACGCCGTCACGCGCCGGACGGAGCTCGCCTCCACCGCGGTGAAGCAGGGCCGCAGCGGGGAGATGCTGTTCGTCACCGTCCGGCACAGGTTCCTGCGGGACGGCGCCGAGATCGCGGTCGAGGAGCAGGATCTCGTCTACCGCAGCGGCGGCACGGCGTCCCGTCCGGAGCCGCCGCGGTCCGAGGCGCCGGACGTGGACGCGCCGTGGACCCTGAGGACGACCGCCGATCCGGTCATGCTGTTCCGGTTCAGCGCCCTCACCTACAACGCCCATCGCATCCACTACGACGAGGTGTACGCGACCGTGGTGGAGGGGCACGCCGGGCTCGTCGTCCACGGCCCGCTGCTCGCGATCCTCTGCCTGGAGCTGCCGCGCCGGGCGGGCCTGAAGGTGCGCGAACTGTCGTTCCGCGCCCGCAGGCCCGTCCACGCGGGGCAGCCGTTCGTGGCGGCCGGGTCCCCGGACGGCACCCTCTCGATCCACGCCCCGGGCGACGCCACGGCGATGACCGCCACCTTCGCGTGAGGAGCGGCGCCGATCTCCCTTGATCGGCGCCGATCTCCCTCAGGCGGCGGTGACGGGCGCCTCCCGCACGGCCGGGCCGCCGCGGCGCTCCGCCGCGACCTGCTGCACGTACCGCTTGACCTCGCCGCTGACCCGCTCGTCGTCCCAGCCGAGCCAGGGCGCGACGAGTTCGGCGACGCGGGACGCCGCGGCCGTGCCGCCGTCCCATTCCTCGATCGAGACGCGCAGCCGCCGCGACAGGACGTCCTCCAGGTGCAGCGCGCCCTCGTGGGTCACCGCGTAGACGGCCTCGGCGCACAGGTAGTCCCCGGCCCCGGGGATGGGGGCGCCGAGCGCCGGGTCGTCGGCGACCATGGCCAGCACCTCCCGGGCGCACGACCCGTACCGGTGCAGCAGGTGCTCGATCCGCGCGACGTGCAGGCCGGACTCGGCGGCGAGCCGGCGCCGCTCGTTCCACAGCACCTCGTACCCGGTGGCGCCGAGGATCGGCAGCCGGCCGGTGACCGACGCGGGTACGGAGTCGTCGAGGCCCTCGGCGACGACGTCGACCGCGTCCCGCGCCATCACGCGGTAGGTGGTGAACTTCCCGCCGGTCACGACGACGAGGCCGGGCACCGGCTCGGCGACGGCGTGCTCGCGGGAGAGCCGCGTGGTGTCGTCCATCTCGCCGGACAGCAGCGGCCGCAGCCCCGCGTAGACGCCCTCGATGTCGTCGTGCGTGAGCGGCGTCCGCAGGACGGCGTTCGCCTGGTCGAGGAGGTAGCCGATGTCGGTGTGGTCGGCGACGGGCTCGTCGGGGCCGTCGGCGTGCGGGGTGTCGGTGGTGCCGACGAGCCAGTGCCGCCCCCACGGGATGATGAACAGGACGCTCCTGGAGGTCCGCGTGATCAACCCGGTGCCCATCGGGATCCGGTCGCGCGGCACGACCAGGTGGACGCCCTTGGACGCCCGCACGGCGAACGCGGCCCGGGCCCCGGTCATCGCCTGCGCGCCGTCCGTCCACACCCCGGTCGCGCACACCACGCGCCGGGCCCGCACGGCGATCTCCCGGTCGCCCTCCAGGTCCAGGACGCGGACGCCGGTCACCCGCTCGCCCTCGCGCAGGAACCCCGTCGCCTCGGCGCGGGTGGCCACCCTGGCGCCGTACTGCGCGGCGGTGCGGGCGACCATCATCGTGTAGCGGGCGTCGTCGACCTGCGCGTCGTAGTACTGGACGGCCCCGACCAGCGCGTCCGAGCGCAGGGCGGGAGCCTCCCGCAGCGCGGCCCGCCGGGTGAGCTGGCGGTGCCGGGGCAGCGACCGCGCGCCGCCCATCGTGTCGTACAGCGTCACCCCCGCGCTGACGTAGGCCCGCTCCCAGACCCGGTTGCGCAGCGGATAGAGGAACCGGACGGGCCGCACCAGGTGCGGAGCGAGCCGCTGCAGCAGCAGGCCGCGCTCCCGCAGCGCCTCCCTGACCAGCCCGAAGTCGCGCTGTTCGAGGTAGCGCAGCCCGCCGTGGATCAGTTTGCTGGACCGGCTGGACGTGCCGGCCGCCCAGTCCCGCGCCTCCACGAGGGCGACGGACAGGCCCCGCGAGATCGCGTCGAGCGCCGCGCCGGCGCCGACGACGCCGCCGCCGACGACCACGACGTCGAACTCGGTCTCCGCCAGGTCGCGCAGGGTGTCCTCGCGGTACTGGGGGCCGAGGGCTACAGATGTCACCGCATGCTCCCGAAGAGAGGTCGGAACCAGTGTCGTGCGGCCGGGTTGCGGCGGGCCGTCGCCCGGAAGGCCTCCGGGCCAACAACCCGCCGCAACCCGGCGAAGGCGCGCTCAGTCACTCAGGTCGACCCAGTCGAGGGTCCGGTCGACGGCCTTCTTCCAGCCTGCGTAGCCCTGTTGGCGTTGGTCGTCGTTCCAGGTGGGCTGCCAGCGTTTGTCCTCGTTCCAGTTCTGGCGGAG
>NZ_JBFARL010000270.1:0-8876 GCF_040674655.1 Actinomadura sp. NPDC049753
GGAGGACCCGGCCGGGTTCGACGCGGTCTTCGCCGATCCTGGACGGCGCACGGCGCGGTGGCAGCCGGGGCCCTCCTCGCTCACGGGCGCGGCCGAGCGCCTCGACCGCCTCCTGTTCGCCCCGCTCCGCCCCGTCCTCGGCGACCGCGAGCTGGTCATCGCCCCGACGGGGGTCCTGCACGGCCTGCCGTGGGCGGCGCTCCCGTCCCTGGCGGGGCGCCCGTTCGCGGTCGTCCCGTCCGCCGGGGCCTGGCTCCACGCCCGCACGCGCGCCCCGTCCGGCGGGCGCACCGTCCTCGTGGCGGGCCCCGATCTCCTGCACGCCGACCGCGAGATCGCGGCCCTCCGCCGCCTCCACCCCGGCGCCGCCGTCCTGGACGGCCCGGACGCCCGCGCCGAACCCGTCCGCGAAGCCCTGGAGGGGGCCGACCTCGCCCACATCGCCGCCCACGGCGAGTTCCACCAGGGCAACGCCCTGTTCTCCCGGCTGCGCCTGGCCGACGGCCCCCTCATGGTCCACGACCTGGACGAGCTGGCCGATCCGCCGCGCCTGATCGTCCTGTCCGCGTGCGACATCGGCCGCGCCGACGAGGGGGACGCCGTCCTCGGCATGGCCGGCGCCCTGCTGGCCCTGGGCACCGCCACCGTGATCGCCAGCGTCCTGCCCGTCCGGGACGACGCGACCCCGGCCTTCATGACCGCCTTCCACACCGCGCTGGCGGCCGGGAAGAGCCCCTCGCGGGCGCTGGCCGCCATCGCCCGGACCCCGGCCACGACCGGTTTCCTGGCCATGGGGGCGGGCTGACCCCGGAGTCAGCCGTCGCCGACGGCGACCGGGTTGCCGGGGTCGGCCACCCAGTTCGACCAGGACCCGACGTAGAGGGCGGCCGGGATGCCGGCGAGGTGGAGGGCGAGGATCTCGTGGGCGGCGGTGACGCCCGAGCCGCAGTAGGCGCCGACGTCGAGGGCGTCGGTGGCGCCGAGCTGCGCGAACCGCTCGCGCAGCAGCCCGGGCGGCAGGAACCGGCCGTCGACGCCGACGTTGCCGGAGGTGGGAGCGTTCCGGGCGCCCGGGATGTGCCCGGCCACGGGGTCGACCGGCTCCTGCTCGCCGCGGTAGCGCTCGGCGGCGCGGGCGTCCAGCAGCACGCCGGCGCGGGCCAGCTCCGCGGCGCCCTCGGCGTCCAGGACGGGCAGGCCGCCGGGGTGGGCGACGAAGTCGCCCGGCTTGGCCTCGGGCTCGTCGGTGCTCACCGGGTGGCCGGCCTCGGTCCAGGCGCGGTGGCCGCCGTCCAGGACGCGGACCCGTTCGTGCCCGAAGTAGCGCAGCGACCACCACACCCGGGCGGCGGCCGTGGAGTCGGCGTCGTCGTAGACCACGACCAGGCTGTCGGCCGAGACGCCGGCGCGGCGCATCGCCGCCTCGAAGGCGGCGGGGTCCGGCAGGGGGTGGCGGCCGCCGGGACCGGGCGGCCCGGCCACGTCGCGGTCGAGGTCGACGAACACGGCGCCGGGCAGGTGCCCCCTGCGGTAGGACTCGATCCCCGGCGGCCCCGCCAGATGCCATCGGACGTCCAGCAGGACCACGTTCGCCTGCCGTCGGAGCAGCCGGTCCAGCGCGGGCACTTCGATGAGAGGGTGCACATCGCCAGTTTGGCCGCCGTTGCCCCGATTAGGGAGGGGCGAATCCGGGTTCATCTCAACTCCGCGGGATCTCAGGGCCGGGACGCGGTGAGCAGCGGCACCAGTTGCTCGGCCGGGACGAGGGAGCCGTGCATGCCGACCATCTGGTCCAGCCACGGCTCCCTTTCGGACGCCACGATCGCGAGGCCCGTGCGCGGGACGGCGACCACGTCGCCGATCCGCTCCAGCATGCCGGGGCCGATCGCGCCGAACCAGCCGTTCCCGACGGCGTGCTCGCGGCTCACGACCCACGCCTTGTCGCCCAGCGTCTCCGTCCAGGCGGCGAGCACGTCCGCGTGGGCGCCCGGCTCGCTGTAGACGTAGCGGGCGCGGGCGTCCCCGCCGAGCAGGGCGACGCCCTCCGCCAGTCCGGGGACGGCGTCGACGTCGATCCGCTCGTCCGGGTCGACCATGCCGTGGTCGGCGGTGACGTGCAGGGACGAGCCCGGCGGCAGGCCTTCCGCGAGGCGCTGCGCGAGGCCGTCGACGTACCGGAGCATGTGCCGCCAGTCGGCCGAGCCGACCCCGAACCTGTGGCCGGTCGCGTCGAGCTCGGCGTAGTACACGGTGACGTAGGCCCGGTCGCCGCGGCGCAGGGCCTGCCCGGCGCGGTCGGCGAGCTGGTAGGGGCCGCGGCCCGCGATGTAGTCGGCGCCGCGCGTGGTGGCGCGGCTGAGGCTGGACCCCCGGTAGAGGGGCTCCGCCACGTAGGCGACCTCGACGCCGTGCGCGGCCGCCCGCCCGTAGGCCGTCGGGACCGGCTGGAACGTCTCGGGCTCGACGGTGTCGTCCTCCCAGCGCAGGCAGTTCAGCAGCCGCCCCGTGCCGGGGATCGCGATCTGCACGCCGAGCAGTCCGTGCTCGCCGGGCGGGGCGCCGGTGGCCAGCGAGCCGAGGCTGCTGACGGTCGTCGCCGGGAACCCGGCCGTGATCGGGCCGCCGTCCATCGCGTTCAGGAAGGGCGCCTCGCGGGGATGGGCCCGCAGCTGCTCCCAGCCGAGGCCGTCGACCAGCAGCACGCAGACGCGCGGCACGGCGGGCAGCCCGAGGACGTTCGGAGCGTCCGGGACGCCCAGCGCGGCCAGCGCGGAGGACGGCAGGTCGGACAGCGCGCCCTCGCCGTACCGCGGGACGGGCGGTTCGGAGAGGGCCGCCCCCTCCTCCCGGCCGGGCCCGCCGCGCCGCTCGGCGGCGGCCGCGCTCACCGTGCGGTCACGGCGGACAGTTCCTCGGCGAAGGCCAGCACCTGGCTCACGGCGTCCGCGCCGTCCGCGGCCTCGCTGACCCGCAGCGACAGGTCGTCGGCCGTCACGCTGCCGGTGTAGCCGTGGTCGGCCTCGCAGTTCTCGTCGCCGCACGTCGCGGGTTCGAGGTCGATGTGGGCGATGGCGCCCCAGCCGATGGTCAGCACGACCTCGGTGGGCGGCACCCCGGGCACGTAGGACGCCGGGTCGGGGACGACCCGCGTCACCGCGACCGACTGGACGCGCTCCAGCTTGACGGCCTCGGTGGTGGTGGACGCGTGCGGCCGCGTCATGCCCTCGCCGGGCGGGTGCTCGTCGGTGTGGCACACCAGCAGCCGGCTCGCCGACAGCACGAGCACGGTCACGTGCCGCCGGACCTCCATCGCGGGGTCGAAGGTCGCCTCGTGGTGGACCACGTAGGCGGTGACGCGCTCGTCCCCGACGGCCGACTCGACCGCGTCCGCGACCAGGGCCGGGTAGTAACCGCTGCGCTCGATGGCCGTGCGCAGACCACTGACGGTCGCTCGGGTTTCCCTCATGGACCCATCCTGCCCTGTCCGGGGCCGGACGCGCACATGAGCGCCGCGGCACGCGGTCATATGTCCGTGTGCGGGGTGACGCCCCTGTGCGGGTAACGTCCGCGTGCGGGGTACAGGGTGGGCATGGACGAGCATCCACTGCCGACCCCGCCGCCGGTGCCCCCGCCCACGCCGGACCCGGCGCCTCCCCCGCAGCCCCCGGTGCCGCCCGAGCCTCCGCCCGGCCCCGCCCCGGGGCCCGCGCCGCGGCCGCCCGGACCGGTCCCGCCCGGTCCCTCGCCGGAGCCGGTGCCGCCAGGCCCGCCGCCGGAGCCCACGCCTCCCGGACCGCCGCCGGAGCCGTCCCCGCCCCCGCCGGGGCCCGAACCGTTCCCGCCGGGCCCCGCGCCCGACCCCGTCCCGCCGACGCCGGAGCCCAGCCCTCCCCCGCCTCCGGACTGACGGCGGGCACGCCAGAGGCCCGGGGCCGGTGTTCAGGCCCCGGGCCTCCGGGCCGGAGTCACAGGCGGCGCGGCTCCAGTTCGGGACGCGGCCCCAGAGGACGCTCCAGCGTGAGCGTCACCGCGCGCACCGCGACCCCGGACGGGCCCACCATGACGGGGCTCAGCTCCAGCCGCGCCACCTCCGGAAGGTCGTAGCCGAGGCGGGACGCGCGCAGCAGCAGCTCCTCCAGGGCCCCGAGGTTCACCGGATCGGCGCCGCGGTGCCCCAGCAGCAGCGGGGCCGTGCGGATCGCACGGATCATCTCCGCTGCCTCCGCGTCCGCCAGCGGCGACAGGCGGTAGGCGCGGTCGTCCAGCAGCTCGGCGGTCTCGTCGGCGATCCCGAACGAGATCAGCGCCCCGAACGAGGGGTCCTCCCTGACGACGATGCGGGTCGCGACCCCGTCCGTCCCGCCCGCGAGCCCGATGCCGTAGCAGGCCAGCAGCTCCGCCGCCTGCTCCGGCGCCACCTCCACGGGGCCGCCGTCGCCCAGCCACCCGGCGACCAGCTCCCGCGCCTTGGCGCGGTCCACGTCCTCGAACACCGGCATGCGGCCGGGCGGGCGCCGCCGCCACCGCGCGTACCGGATCACGTACGCCAGCGCCCGGACGGCGTCCTCGGGCGCCGTGTAGGACGGCACGGAGCCCTCCGCGGGCATCCCGTCCGGGCCGGTGACGCGCAGGTCGGCGGGCATGCCCTCGGTGCCGAGGTAGGTCGCCACGATCGGCTTGCGGCCCTCGGCGGCCAGCCGCAGGATCCTCTCGGGGACCCGCACGTCGTAGCCGCCGATCGTCGGGGGCGTGAACAGCGCCACGACCGCGTCGACCGTGTCGTCGTCGAGCGCGCCGGCGAGGGCGGCCTCGTAGTCGTCGGCGTCGGCGCGGGGGCCGAGGTCGATGCGGGGCCGGACCTGCAGCCCGAGCGCGACGGCCTCGTCCTGCGCCAGCAGGCCCAGCGAGTTGGAGTTGTCGATGATCGCGATGCGGTCGCCCGCCGGGAGCGGCTGGTAGGCCAGCACCTGCGCCACGTCGAACAGCTCCGCCAGGTCGTCCACCCGGATCACGCCGGCCTGCTCGAACAGCGCGCTGACCGCGTGGTCGGGCAGCGTGAGCGCCCGCGCCGCGTGCCCGATCGGGACGCCCTGCGTGCTGCGCCCGCTCTTCACCGCCACGATCGGCTTGCGGCGGCCGAGCCTGCGCGCCAGCCGCGCGAACTTGCGGGGGTTGCCCAGCGACTCCAGGTACAGCAGGACGGCCCTGGTCGCCGGGTCCTCCTCCCAGTACTGCATCAGGTCGTTGCCGGAGACGTCCGCCCGGTTCCCCGCCGAGACGAACGTGGACAGCCCGAGACCGCGCGCGGCCGTCCGCTGCAGGATGGCGATGCCCAGCGCACCGGACTGGGAGAAGAACCCCACCGGGCCCCGTCCCGGCAGGGTCGGCGCCAGGGTCGCGTTCAGCCGCACGTCGGTGTCGGTGTTGGCGATGCCGAGGCAGTTGGGGCCGACGACCCGCATCCCGTAGGCGCGCGCGAGCCGCACCAGTTGCTCCTGTGCGGCCCGTCCCTCCTCCCCCACCTCGCCGAAGCCGGAGGACACGACGACCAGCCCCCGCACGCCCTTGCCCGCGCACTCCTCCACGACCTCGTGGACGGCGTCGGCCCGCACCGCGACGACCGCGAGGTCCACGTCGTCCGGGATCTCCAGGACGGACGCGTACGCGCGGACCCCGGCCACCGCGGCCGCCGTCGGGTGCACCGGGTACACGGGCCCGCTGAAGTCCCCGGCGAGCAGGTTCCGCAGGACGGTCCGGCCGACGCTGTGCTCGGCCCGGCTCGCGCCGACCACCGCCACCGACCGCGGGAACAGCAGCCGCTGGATCGAGCGCGCCTCGGCCCGGTGCTCGCGCGCCGTCATGACCTCCAGCGAGGTGTCGGTCGGCTCCAGGTCGAGGACGAGCTCGATCACGCCCTCCTCGAAGCGCTGCTCCGCCCGGTACCCGGCCTCCCGGAACACCCGGGTCATCCGGCGGTTGTCGGGCAGGACGCTCGCCACGAACCGGCGCACCCCGCGCTCGCGCGCCGCCGCCGCGATGTGCTCCAGCAGCACCGCGCCGAGCCCGCGGCCCTGGTGCGCGTCCTCCACGAGGAACGCCACCTCCGCCGTCTCCGGCCGGTCGGCGAGCCGGTCGTACCGGACGACCGCCACCATCTCCCCCGCGATCGTGGCGATCAGCGCGGCGCGCCGGTCGTGGTCGACGGTGGTGAAGTGCTCGATCTCGCGGTCCGACAGCTGGGGGCGCGGCGAGAAGAACCGGTAGTAGATCGACTCCGGGGACAGCCGCGCGTGGAACGCGCGCAGGAGATCGGCGTCCTCGGGGCAGATGGGACGCAGATGGGCCGTCCCGCCGTCGCTGAGGACGACGTCGGCCTCCCACTGATCCGGATAACGCTCGGTCACGTACCCGAGGGTAAGGCACGGATGCGTCACGGTCCCGCGACGAAAAAACCGGCTTCCTCGGTTTCGCTGCGCGTTCGAGACCTAATCCGGGCTCCGAAGCTGTTACGGTCAAGCACACGCCCAAGAATTGCCGCTCGCGCGGGCCGTGTTGATCGAGGTGATGACTCCATGACGCGCGTGGTCGTGGTCGGCGATCTTATGACAGACACCGTGGCGCGTGCCGCGTATCCCCTGGCCAAGGGGAGCGACACGCCCGCCGCCGTGACGACGCACGGTGGCGGCTCCGGCGCCAACGTGGCCGCATGGCTCGCCGTGGACGGGACCGACGCCGCCTTCGTCGGCCGCCGCGGCTCCGACATCGCCGGCCGGAACCGGGACATGGAGCTGATGGGCTACGGCGTCGACGCCCGCCTCGTCATGGACCAGGAACGTCCCACCGGCACCTGTGTGGTCATGGTCACCCACAAGGGCGACCGGACGATGCTGTCGGATCCCGGCGCCAACGCCGCCCTCCTTCCGGAGGACATCGAGCGCTGCAAGGACCTGTTCTCCGGCGGCACCCACCTGCACCTGTCGGGTTACGCCCTGATCAACGAGGGGTCCCGCAAGGCGGCCATCCACACGCTGGAGATCGCCCGCAAGGCGCAGATGTCGGTCTCCGTGGACGGCGGCTCGTCCTCCCCGCTCAAGCGGATGGGCGCCGAGCCCTTCCTGGAGTGGACGCAGGGCGCCCGCCTCCTGGTCGTCAACGCCAAGGAGGCCGAGATCCTCACCGGCCGCGACACGCCCGAGCAGGCCGCCAAGGTGCTGACCGCCTGGTACCCGCAGGTCGTGATCACGAGCGGCGCCGACGGGGCCCTGTGGTACACCAACGGCCGTCCCGAGCCGGTCACCGTCGCGGCGGAGCCCGTCGAGAAGATCATCGACGGCACGGGCGCCGGCGACGCGTTCGTCGCCGGGTTCCTCCCGCCGTGGCTGGACGGCAAGCAGCCGGCCGACGCCCTCACCGCGGGCTGCCGCCTGGCCGCCCGCGCCATGCAGCACCTGGGCGCCCGCCCGACCCTCGACGTGGTCGACAACCAGATCAAGTAGGGCGGTGCCGCTCAGGCGAGCGGAGTGTAGGTGCGGACGTCCTCCCTGACCGCGTCCCAGAGGCGGTTCAGGGGGTGGCCCGCGTCGTAGCGTTCGAGGTCGGCGCGGCGGACGAAGGCGCCCGTCATGAACTCGGCCCTGGGCTCCAGGTCGTCGTCCAGCCCGATCGCGCGGAGCGGGACGGCGTCGGGGTCCTCCTGCGCGGCCATGCCCCGCCCGATCGAACCGGTGACGATCATGCAGCCGCGCACGAACCCGGACCGCAGCAGCGACAGCCCGTAGTGCACGTCGTCGATGTCGGCGACGACGTTGAGCCGCTCGCGGAAGTTCGTCCCGTACCAGGTGGCGAGCAGGTCGGCGACGAGCCCGGCGGGCGGCACCACCAGGGGGATGCGCCCGAGGCGGCTGGTCTGCACCGGCGTGTCGGGCAGCTCGCCCTCGGGCAGGTTGGTGAGCAGCAGCGCCTGGCCCCGGGCGTACTCGACGACCTCGTACTCCTGGAGGCGCAGGTCGCCCTCCGGGGTGCTGACGATGCTGCCGCAGATGAGGTCGACCTGGCGGGTCTCCAGCCGCGACCACAGGTCCTTGGTGCGGACGTGGGCGACCTTGAACTCGACCTCGCGCTGCCGGAACTCCTCCGAGACCCGGTCCCAGGCCCGGGAGACGATCGGCAGGGTGAACTCGGTGGTGCCGACCGTCAGCATGCGGCCGAGGCGGCGCCGGCTCCAGTGAATGGACTCCAGCCATTTCTCGAACGTCATGCGCGCGAGTTCGACCGTGGTCTCCCCGGTCGGGGTGAACAGGTAGTCCTTCCCGCGCCCCTGCCGGACGGTCAGGACCTCGCCGCACAGCACCTGGCTGTTGCGGTTCAGCGTGTCGAGCTGCTTCTGGACGCTCGACTGCTCGCGCCCCATCACCCGGGCCGCCCGCAGCGCCGAGCCCGTCTCGTGCACCACCAGCAGGGTCCGCAGCTGGTCGAACGTCATGTCGAGCAGGCCGGGCGGGCACTCCAGGAGCGAGTCGAGGGTCGGTGACACGGGGAGGGACATTACTACCTCTTCCGGGGTCCCACGGAAATGGCCGCGGGGCCAACTAAGCGGGAAATGATGACATTTCCGCCTGAACTTATCTCAAGATGTTCTCCTAAACAACTGGACAGAGTTTTCTAACCTCTAGAACACTTTCCTTCGAGCCGCTCCACCGCCGCCGTCACCCGTCCCACTCCCAGGACGGCGGCGCTCCCGGGCGCGCCCCGGCGGTGCCGGCCGCCGGGGCCGCCGCCCGGCGCCCTGGTCTCCCGTTCGCCGCGGACCGAGCAGGACCTGGAGACCGTCCGGCTCGAACAGGGCTTCAACGGCGACAAGCCGCCTGCGGCGCTGC
>NZ_JBFARL010000271.1:0-8875 GCF_040674655.1 Actinomadura sp. NPDC049753
GGCCCGGCGGTGTCCGCCGGGCCCGTCCCCGTCCGGACCCTTGGCATGGAGCTGCGCGCCGGTCCTGCCGGCGCGCGTCCGGCGCCGGGTCAGGAGGTCCAGGCGGTGCCGGTCAGGCGCTCGTAGACCTCGGCGTAGCGGGCGCGGGTGGCCTCCACGACCTCGTCCGGGATGGCGGGGCCGGGCGGGGTGCGGTCCCAGTCGAGCGTGCTGCTCCAGTCGCGCACGAACTGCTTGTCGAGGGAGTGCTGCGGACGGCCGGGCACCCACTGGTCGGCGGGCCAGAAGCGGGACGAGTCGGGCGTGAGCACCTCGTCGCCGAGGACCAGGGTGCCGTCGGCGGCGCGGCCGAACTCCAGCTTGGTGTCGGCGATGATGATGCCGCGCTCGGCGGCGAGGGCCGCGCCGCGGCTGTAGATCTCCAGGGTGACGTCCTTGAGGCGGGCGGTGGTGTCGTCGCCGATCTCGCGGACCACGTCGTCGTAGGTGATGAACTCGTCGTGGCCCTCGGTGGCCTTGGTGGTCGGCGTGAAGATCGGCTCCGGCAGCCGGGACGCCTCGACCAGGCCGTCCGGCAGGGAGATGCCCGAGACCGTGCCCGACTTCTGGTACTCCTGCAGGCCGAGCCCGGCGAGGTGCCCGCGCGCGATCCACTCGACGGGGAGCATGCTGAGGCGGCGGCAGCGGATGGCGCGCCCGGCCCACTCCTCGGGGACGTCGGTGGCCGAGACGACGTGGTTCGGGATGATGTCGGCGAGCTGCTCGAACCACCAGAGGGACAGCTGCGTGAGGATCTTCCCCTTGTCCGGGACCGGGGTCGGCAGGACGACGTCGTAGACGCTCACCCGGTCCGACGCGACGAGGATCAGCTCGTCGCCGTCCGCGTAGACGTCCCTGACCTTGCCCGAGTGGACCAACTCCATGACGCTCCCCATCTAGCCGCCGTGCCGGTAGGAGTCTTCCACAGCGCCGCCCCGCCACCTGCGGCGGCTCCGCCCCGCCGGGCCCGTGCCCTCACTCCTCGATGAACACCCGCACGCTGCCGAGGGTGCTGTCGGCCGCGTCCGGGACGACCATCCCGGCGGCGACGCCGGAGCGCAGGTACTCCATGACCGGCGCGTTGATCCGCTCGCCGGGCAGCACGGCGGGGATGCCGGGCGGGTACGGGGTCAGCATCTCCGCGCTGACGCGGCCGACGGCGTCGGCGGCGGGCACCTGCTCGGCCGGGCCGAAGAACGCGTCCCGGGGCAGCACGACGAGTTCGAGCCGCAGGTCCTCGGGGGACGGCACCTCGACCGTCGGCGCCCCGCGCAGGTCGTCGAGGTGGTCGTGGAGGTCGCGCAGCGCGCCGAGCAGCCTCTCCGCCGTCACCTTGTCGTCGGCGAAGGTGAACTGCGCGCTGATCCGCCGGTGGTCGGACAGGTGCATGTTGACGCGGTGGTGCTCCCGCAGCCAGTCGGCGGCCCGGTAGCCGGTGACGCCGAGACCGGCGATGTCGATGACGAGGGGCAGGGGGTCGAGGTCGTGGGCGAGTCCGGGGCCGGTGAACTCCTCCCGGCCCTGGACGTCGAAGCCGTCGAGGGCCGCGATCTGCGAGCGCGCGTCGGCCGCCAGGTCCAGCGTGTCCTGCAGCAGGGCGCGCCCGTGCTCGACCATCTGCCGCCGCCACGCGTCCAGGCCCGCGTAGATCAGGACGGACGGGCTGGTCGTCCCGAGCAGGTCCTCCCGGGCCCTGAGGACGGCCGGGTCGACCAGGTCGCCCTGCTGGTGGAAGACCGATCCCTGCTCCAGCCCGGCGCCCATCTTGTGGACGCTCGTCACGCACACGTCGGCGCCGGCGTCCATGGCCCAGGTGGGCAGGTCCTCGTGGAACGGCAGGTGCGCGCCCCACGCCTCGTCGACGATGAGGGGCTTGCCGTGCTCGTGGCATACGGCGGCGATCGCGGCCAGGTCGGCGCACGTCCCGTAGGGCGTCGGGCTGGTGACGAGGGCGCCGCGCGCGTCGGGGTGCTCCCGGAACCGCGCCGCGAACGCCGAGGGCGAGGGCGGGTGGGCCAGGTGCCGGTCCGCGTCCCACTGCGGCTCGACCCAGATCGGGCGGACGCCGGACAGGATCAGCCCTGAGACGACCGACTTGTGGGCGTCCCGCCCGACGAGGAGCTTCTCGCCCGGTCCCGCGACCGACAGCATGGCGCTCTTGACCGACAGGGAGCTGCCGCACGTCGAGAAGAACGCCTGCTCGGCGTGGACGGCGTCGGCCATCAGCTCCTGGGCGCGTTCCAGCACCTTGTGGTTCGACTCCCGGTCGTCGAGGCCGGAGATGGCGAGGACGTCGGAGCCGAAGACCGCGTCGCCCAGCACCTCGCGGGCGCGCGGGTCGGCGCCGCGGCCCTGCTTGTGGCCGGGCGGGGTGAAGGGGAGCTGCTGTTCGCGGTGGTAGGCGGCGAGGGCGTCCAGGACGGGGGCTTCCGAGTGGTCCATGCGGGTCGTGTTCCCGTGCGTCTCCGGCTGTAACGCGGGGCGCTCCGGGTGTCCCGGGGGATTGTTCCGGCCGTAGTGATACAAGTTTGGACGAATGGGGCAGCGGTCTCCGGGTACGGCGGGCGTGAACGCGTACAGGGAGTTTTGCTTATGAACAACCGCGTATCGCCCGAGGTGGAGCTGGCGTGGGAGGACTTCCACCGGCTCGTGAACATGACCTCCGACGAACTGCGCACCTGGTTGCTCACGGACGCGTCCGGCGAGGAGGCGTTCCCGGCCGACGGCCCCGGCCCCGGGGTGTCGGAGCTGGGAGCCCGCGTGGTGGACGTGCTGCGCAAGCGGAAGGTCGACCTGACCGAGAACGACGGGGAGGTGATGCAGGAGGTCGTCGACTACGTGGAGGACCGCCTGGAGCACCGACCGCCGAACGCGGAACGGGACGAGGAGTGGCGCCACGCGCTGATGAGCGTGGGGCACGACCCGCTGCGTCCCGAACCGTCCAGCGCTTAGGAGGCGAGAGCATGCCGAACCCGCAGCAGCCCGAGATCCGGCGGTCCGGGAAGACCGCGGTGACGGACGAACCGGCGCCCGAGGCCACCGACCCGAAGTCGACGAGGGCCAAGGGTCACGCGCACGGCACCGACAAGGGGGACAGGGGCGGCGGCGAGGGCGGCGGAACGCCGCCGGACCAGAAGCCGCCGCACCCCGCCTAGCAGCAGGCCGGAGGCCGCCCCGGAGAGAGTCCGGGGCGGCCTCCCGTCTGCTGCGAGGCGGCCGATGCGGTCCGTCCGGTGCACGCGGCCGGGGCGGTCCGACCGATGGACAACGGAAGAGGGAGGGGTGGTACGAGGGTGTTCGAATTGTCCCCCGGGCAGGGTTGGGTGGAGATCGGCGAGCTGCTGCTCGCCATGGTGCTGTCGGCCGCGATCGGGCTGGAACGAGGGCTGCGCAACAAGAGCGCGGGGCTGCGCACGCACACCCTCGTCGGCGTCGGCGCGGCCCTGTTCATGCTGGTCAGCAAGTACGGGTTCGAGAACGTCCCCGGGAACGTGTCGCTGGACCCCTCCCGGGTGGCGGCGCAGATCGTGTCCGGCATCGGCTTCATCGGCGGCGGGCTGATCTTCGTCCGCCGGGACGCGGTGCGCGGGCTCACGACCGCCGCCGTCGTGTGGGTGACGGCGGCCGTCGGCATGGCGGCCGGCGGCGGGCTGCCGGTCCTCGCGGTGGCGGTCACCGCGATCCACTTCCTCGTCGTCTACGGGCTGAGCGGGCTGACGAGGAGGCTCCCGCTGGAGCGGTACCGCCGGGCCGGGGTCGCGCGGCTGCGGATCGTCTACGGGGACGGGCGGGGCGTGCTGCGGCAGGTGCTGATGGAGGCCACGCAGCGCGACTTCGTGATCCTGGAGGTCCATGTCGACCGCGACCACCTGCCGGACGACTCCGACCGCGGCCGCGACGAGCGCCGGGACCGGCGCGAACCCGACCGGCGGCGTCCCGGCAACGCCGTGGTGACGCTCACGCTGGAGGGGACGGGCTCGGTCCCGGAACTCGCCGCGGTCCTGAGCGAACTGCAGGACGTCGTCGGCGTCACGGTCGGGGCCGACCGGGACGACGACAGCGAGTGAGGGGCACGGCGCCCCGGGCGGATCAGGGGACCTCGGTCTGCGGACTGTAGCCGTCGTCCTCGCCGCCCGGGGCGTCGGCCTCGGCGTTCGGCGGGTCGGTGGGGCCGGGCGTGTGCTCGCCCCCCACGTCGGCGTCGTCCTCCTGCGGCGCCCCCGCCTCGGCGCGCCGGTCGGCGAGCGGCTTGTCCTCGTCGTTCTTCCGGTGGGTCATCGCACCCTCCTCAGGGGAGGGGCGGCCCGGCGGGGCCGCCCCCGGACGGTCAGCCGCGCGCCTTGCCGATGGCGTCGCGGACGCGGTCGACGACGGCCGCCATCGGCCCGACCGCGAGGTTCTTGGTCGGCGACTCCGTCCCCTGGTGGGGATGCGTCGGAGCGATCGCCTCCGCGGCCTTGACGGCCTTGGCCATGCCGCGCATCTGCTCGGGCGTGGCCTCACGGGCGATGCGCGGGAACTCCTCTTTCTCCTCGTGCGAGGCGTGCGCCTCCAGGTCCCGGTGGAACTTGGCGAACGTCTCCTCGAAGTCGGCGGACTCGGGGTCCATCTTCTCCAGGGCCGACAGGACGCCCTTGGCCTCGTTCTCCTCCTCCAGCCGCGCTTCCACCACGCGGGAGCCGTCGCCGGCGGCGCGCCGGGCGAACGGGTGGACGACCTCCTCCTCGGCGGTCTCGTGCACGGCGAGAAGCCTGCGCAGCCGGTCGAACGCGTCCTTGCGCACCTTGCCGTGGTTCTTCTCCACGGTCGTGGCGAGGTGGCGGATCTCCTCGTGCTGCGCGAGCAGCAGATCGACGACGTTCTCCTTGGTGGCCTGGTCGGCCATGACAACCTCCTGTCGGCGCTGTGGGTGTGTTCGGCGCTGTGGTGTGTTCGGTGTGGGTGTACGACTGGTGGCGATACCCGAGGTGAGGGCTTCAACCATCCGGGCGCGGCGGCGGGCTGAGTAGGGTGAACGCATGCTGTACGGGCGGGACGGGGAACTGGCCGCGATCGACGGGCTCCTCGACCGGGCCCGCGCCGGGCGCAGCGGCACCCTCGTCCTGCGCGGCGAGGCCGGGATCGGCAAGTCCGCCCTCCTCGACCACGCCGCCGGCGCCGCCGAGGGCATGCGCGTCCTGCGCGGGACGGGCGTCGAGACCGAGAGCACGATGCCGTACGCGGGGCTGCACCTGCTGCTCGGCCGCCACCTCGACCGGATCGGCGGCCTCCCGGACGCGCAGGCCGAGGCCCTGCGCGCGGCCCTCAACATGGGCGGCCCGGAGGCCGAGAGCGACCGGTTCCTCGTGGGGCTCGCGGTGCTGACCCTGCTGTCCGACCTGGCAGAGGAGCGGCCGCTGCTCTGCCTGGTCGACGACGCGCACTGGATGGACGGCTCGTCCGCCGAGGCGCTGCTGTTCGCCGCCCGCCGCCTCGACGCCGAGCCCATCGCGGTCGTCTTCGCGGCCCGCGACGCGGTCGCGCCGGAGTGCGCCGCGCCGGAGTTCGTGGCGCACGGGCTGCCGGAGCTGCGCCTGCGCGGCCTCGACGGGGACGCGGCGGCCGGGCTGCTGGCCGAGCGCGCCCCCGACCTGCCCGGCCACGTCCGGCGGGAGATCCTCGCGGGGGCGATGGGCAACCCCCTCGCGCTGCTCGAACTGCCGGGCCAGGGCGGTCACGGGTCCGCCTACGAGCGGATCCTGCGGTCGTTCGCCGAGCGGATCGCCGCGCTGCCCGAGCCGGCGCGCGGGCTCGTCCTGCTGGTGGGGGTGGACGATCTCGGCGACGCCGGGGTGGTGGTGAAGGCGGCGGGCCGGTTCGGCGCCCCGGCCTCCATCGGCGATCTGGAGCCCGCCGAGCGCGCGGGCCTGCTGCGCACCACGTCCGACGGGCGGCTGGAGGTGCGGCACCCGCTGATCCGCACCGCCGCCGTGCGGGAGGCGACGCTCGGACAGCGGCTGGCCGCCCACCGGGCGCTGGCGGAGGCCTACCTGGAGCGCGGCGACGTGTGCCACCACGCCTGGCATCTGGCCCGCTCGGTGACGGAACCGGACGAGCGGGTCGCGGCCGTGCTGGAGAGGACCGCCGAGACCGAGCGGAACGCGGGCGGCAACGCGGCCGTCGCCGCCATGTACGAGGCCGCCGCCGGTCTCACCCCGGACCCGGCCGAGCGCGGCCGGCGGCTGGCGGCGGCGGCGCGGGCGTCGGCCGACGCGGGGCTGCCCGAGCGCGCCGTCGAGCTGGCGGCGCGGGCGGAGCCCGACCTGCCGGACCCGCTGGCGCGGGCGGAGCTGACCCTGATCCGGGCGTCCCTCGCCGACGAGCAGGACCGGGCGGCGGACGCCCACCGGCTGTTCGCCGAGACGGCGGCGACGGTCGCGCGGGCCGATCCCCGCACGTCCGGCTACCTGTACTTCCAGGCCGCGGTGGCCGCCGCCAACGCCGGCGACTTCGCCGCGATGGACGGCATCGCCGCCGAGGGCGCGCGCCTCGGCGTCCCGAACGCGCCGCACCTGCGGGCGCTGAGCCGGGTGTTCGCCGGGCAGAACCCGCTCGCGGACGCGGATCCGGCCGACGGAGTGGCGGCGCTGCGCGAGCTGATGGACGCGATGAGCGCCTGCTACGCGCCGCGCGAGCGGATCCGCGCGGGCATGTGGCATCTCATGGTCGGTGACGTGCGAGGCGCGGCCGAGGTCGCGGCGGAGCTGGAGCGGCGCTTCCGCGACCGGGGCGCGATCGGGCTGCTCGCGCCCGTGCTGATGCTCCGGACCCGGACCGACCTGCTGCTCGGCAGGTACCGCGACGCGCTGACCGGCGCGACGGAGGGCGTGCGGATCGCCGCCGACACAGGCCAGCACCGCATCCGCGTCTACCTCGACACCAGCCTCGGGCAGCTCGCCGCGATCCAGGGGGACGAGGAACGCTGCCTGGAGCTGACGGAAGAGGCGCTGTCACGCGGACTCCCGCCGAGCAACGTGCACGCCGCCGCCGCGCGCAGCCTGCTCGATCTCGGGCTCGGCCGGTACGACGCGGCTCTGGAACGTCTTGCCGACGTCGTCGCCGGGCCCTCCCGGCAGGGCGCCATCGCCGCTCTGCCCGACCTTGTCGAAGCGGCCGTCCGAGCCGGTGTCCCAGAGCGCGCGCGGGACGCCGCCGACTGGTACAGCGATTGGGCCGCGCAGACCCAGCAGCCCTGGGTGCAGGCCATCGCGGCACGCTGCGCGGCCCTTTTGACCCCGGACGACCCAGACCCGCTGTACTCCAAGGCCCTCGCCCTGCATCGCGAGGGCGGCACACCCTTCGAGCAGGCGCGCACCGACCTGCTGTACGGAGAGTGGCTCCGCAGGTCACGCCGCAGGAACGACGCGCGGGCGCGGCTGCACGCGGCGCTGGAGGCGTTCGCGCGGCTCGGTGCGGCGCCGTGGGCGGAACGCGCCCGGACCGAACTGCGCGCCGCCGGGGAAAGCCTCACCGGCGGTCGAGACGACCACGCCTCACCGGACGACCACGCCGCCCGGCTCACCCCGCAGGAACTCCAGGTCGCCCGGCTGGCGGCGACGGGCCTCAGCAACCGGGAGATCGGCGCGCAGCTGTTCCTGAGCCCCCGGACCGTCGGCTACCACCTCTACAAGGCCTATCCCAAGCTCGGCGTCACCACGAGAGCAGCCCTGGCCCGCCTCGACCTGGGCTAGCCCCGCGCGGGGCGCGGAACGAGAGCGGCGCTGAACGGGCGTTGCGTCTAGCTTCTCGCGCGGACGAAACCGACGAGGCGATCCGCGTCTTCCTGCTCCAGGACGATCCCGAAGTCCTCGGCCAGCGTCGCCGGCAGATCCTCGGGGGCGAGCGCGCGGACCTCGACGCTCCCGTCCGGACGGGTGGTGGTCAGCTTCGTGCCGTCCAGCACACGGAGAGAGTCGGACGAGAATTTCTGCACGAACGGGCGGGTCGTGAACGGCGAGCGCGCACTGGTCGAGACGTAGTGGCTGCCCACCTCGAAGTCGATCCGGAACACCTCGTTCAGCACGAACGTGTGGCGCCGGATCCAGCCGTCCGGGCCGCGCTGGTGCAGCTCCCATTCCGCCGTGTTCGGCGTCCAGGCGGTGACGGTGCGGCCTCGCCGAAGCCGGAAGCCCCAGCCGTCCTGGACGGCCTCCTCGCCGTCCACGAGCCGCAGCGGCTCCAGCGGACCGGCGCCGAACCCCACGTCGCACAGCCACGCCGGCTCGTCCCGCGACGCGTCCGGCGGGCGGACGTGCAGGAGCGCGTGGGTGGCGGGAAGGATCTTCGCCGCCCCCATCGTGACCCGCCCCGCCACCGCCGCGACCTCGTACCCGAGCCTCTCCAGCACCGCCGCGAACAGCCGGTTGTGCTCGAAGCAGTAGCCGCCGCGCGGACTCTCGACCAGCTTCGCCTGGACGGCGTCCAGCGACAGGCCGACCGGCCGCCCGAGCATGATCTCCAGGTTCTCGAACGGGATGGACGTGACATGCGCGCGGTGCAGGGCCCGCAGCGTCGCGGCGGTGGGGGCCAGGTCGCCGTCGTGGCCGACCCGCTTCAGGTAGCCGGGCAGATCGAGCAGCTCGCCCTGCCATCCGTAGCCGAGATCCTCGCTCATGTATCCCTCTCCCCGCTCGAACCGATCACCCTGCCGGCGCCGGCGGCCCCGGCGACGCCGGACCTCCGGTCTTGGCGACAACGCCGGAGGCGTCCCGGATCCTCCCGGCGATCCGGTCGACGTCGCGCCGCTCGCCGGGCGGCAGCGCGGCTCCCGCCGCCGCGCGGAGCCCGCCCGCCTCGG
>NZ_JBFARL010000272.1:0-8853 GCF_040674655.1 Actinomadura sp. NPDC049753
CCCGGCCCTTGTCCAGGTGGGCCTCGATGGCCGAGCCCTGGGCGGGCATGTCGGGGTTGGCCTTCAGGTCGAGCGTGGCGTCGGCGGTCACGTCCGGCTGCTGCGGGTCGAGCCCACGCTCGCGGCCCCCTCGCCGGACGGGCCCGACCCGTTCGCGGGCCCGTTCGCCGACCGCCTCGCCGAACTGCTGCCCGCGCTCGACCCCCCGGCGTTCGGAACGATCGCCTCGCAGGTCCTCGGCCTCGGCTGCCCGGCGGTGTCGCTGGGCCTGACCATCCGGCTGCCCATCGTCCCGCACACCGAGGCCGCCCCGCCCCCCGCGCCGACCGTCCCCCTGCCCCGGCCGGGTCCGCGCGTCCCGGCGCCCCGGCCGCCGCGCGCCCGCCGCGACCTCTCCCACGCGCTGGAGCCGCTCGCCTACCTCGGCGCGGCCGGCGAGCAGATCGGCAGCTCGCTCGACCACCTGCAGGCCGCCCGGACGCTCGCCGAGGTCCTCGTGCCGCGGCTCGCCGACCTCGCCGCCGTCGACCTGCTCGAAAGCGTCGTCGCCGACTCCGCTCCGCCCGCCGGCGAGGTCGACGAGACCACGCCGATGCGCCGGGTCGCCGTCGTCCACAACGACGAGCCCGGACGCTGGGACGAGGCCGTACCCGAGGACGAGCCGCTGTCCGTGCCGTCCTGCACCCCGTTCGTCCAGGCCATGCGGACCGGGCGGCCCGTGCACATCGCCCGCGTCGACGACGGCAGGGCCGTCCGGCTCGCCGCCGCGTTCGGGGACCGCGACCTGCGTCCCCTGTTCACCGGCCGGGCGCTGCTGGTCGCCCCGCTGATCGCGCGGGGACGGGTGCTCGGCACGTTCATGCTGCTGCGCAAGCCCGACCGGCACGGGTTCGACGAGCTCGACTTCGCCATGGTCGACGAGCTGGCCCGGCGCGCCGCGCTCTGCGTCGACAACGGGCGGCTGTACCGGCGCGAGGTCCAGGTCGCCGAGGAGCTGCAGCGCAGCATGCTCCCCGACGATCCGCCGGACGTCGCCGGGGCCCGCGTCCGCTACCGCTACCGGCCCGCCGAGCAGGCCGCCCAGGTCGGCGGGGACTGGTTCGACGCCATCCCGCTGCCCGGCTGCCGGCTCGGCATCGTCGTCGGCGACGTCATGGGGCACGGCCTCACCTCCGCCGCGATCATGGGCCAGCTGCGCACCGCCGTCCGCACCCTGGCCGCCGAGGACATGCGGCCCGACCGGCTGCTGCGCCAGCTCGACGGCCTCGCCCGCCGGCTCGGCGAGGACTACCTCGCCACCTGCCTGTTCGCCGTCTACGACCCCGTCGAGCGGCGCTGCACGGTCGCCAGCGCCGGGCACGTCCCGCCCGTCCTCGTCACGCCGGACGGGGAGAGCCGCGTGCTGCCCGTCCCGCCGGGCGTGCCCATCGGGGTCGGCGGCGAGCCGTTCGAGACGGTGGAGTTCAAGGTCGAGGACGGGTCCCGCCTCGTGCTGTGCACCGACGGCCTCCTGGAGCGCCGCGACCGCGACCTCGACACCGGCCTGGAGGAGCTGCGCGCCCGCCTCGCCGAGGCGTCCGCCGACCTCGACGGCACCTGCGACGACCTGCTCGACCGGCTCGCCGGGCCCACCCCCGCCGACGACATCGCCATCGTCGCGGTCGGGTTCGACGGCATCCCCCTCGACGACGTCGTCACCTGGCAGCTCGAAGCCGTGCCCGGCAGCGTCCCGTGGATCCGCGCGCAGGTCGGCGCCCGGCTCGCCGGCTGGGGCCTGCACGAGCTCGCCGAGACCGCGCGGCTGCTCGTCAGCGAGCTCGTCACCAACGCCCTCGTGCACGGCGCCGGATCCGTGGGGCTCCGCCTGATCAGGGGGCGCACGCTGCTCTGCGAGGTGCACGACGACGGCGCCGACATGCCGCACCTGCGGCACACCGAGGCCACCGACGAGTCGGGCCGCGGCCTCCAGCTCGTCGGCCACCTGGCCGCCCGCTGGGGCACCCACCGCACCGAGGAAGGCAAGGTCGTCTGGTTCGAGCAGCGCGTCCCCCGGCGCTGACGACGAGGTCGTGGGCGCGCCTCGCGGCTGTGGGAGGTAACTGTCCCGTTCGCGCCAGATACTTTCCAACGCCCGCTTCGTTCTGATCGAAGTGTCGCCGTTCGCCGAGGCCGCCGGGAGATGAGTTGGGTGAGACGCTGACACTGCCCGTCCCCGAGACGCTCTACGGCACCTACGCCGTGGCGCTCGCCGAGCCGATCCGCGACCCGGCGGCCCTCGCCCGCGAGCACCTGCTGCGGCGCACCGCGCCGCCCCTGCGCGACCTCGTCCTCGGCATGCTCGGCAGCCCCATGCTCACCCTCGACCAGCGCCCCGCGAAGGGCTTCCCGCCGCTGCCCACCGACCTGCTCGCCGTGTACGGCGGCTCCCCGTCCGACGTCGAGGCGGTCGCCGCCGCGCCGCACGTCCTCGCCGTCCGCGCCGCGTACCGGCCGGGGCGGCCGCCCGCCCACGAGTGGGCGGCACGCGCCGTCGCGGGCGCCGTCGGCGCGGCCGCGTCCGCCCCCGTGATCGACGTGTTCACCCCGCAGATCCTCGCGCACGACCGGCTCTTCCGCTCCCTTCCGGGGCCCGGCGGCGCCGTCCGGCTCACCGACTGGATGCTCCTCCCGCACACCACCGGCCGGGACGGCTCCTACATCACCACCAGGGGACTCGCCAGGTTCGGCCTCCCCGAACTGCAGACCGAGCACGTCCCGCCGGGCCTCGTCGAGCCCTGGGGGCGCCTGCTGAACGGTCTCGCCCATCACGTCCTGGACCTCTGGCACGACGAGCTGCCCGCCGGCGAGCAGCCCCTCGTCGTGGAGATCCCCGAGGTCGTCTCCGTCGGCCTCCAGGACATCGCCGCCGCTCAGGGCGCCGACGAGCCGATGCGGCGCGAGGTCCCCGTGCGGCTGCGCCACGACCCGTCCCCGGACCCCGTCCTCACCGTGCTGCCCGCCGAGGACGGCCCCGACCGCCTCCGGTCCCTGTGCGCCACGCTCTTCGGGGCCCGATGAGCTTGCCTATGACCTTGATCTCAGCGCAGGATCGACATCGTGAGATTCGGCCCGCGTGACCGTCGCACCCCACAGCCCGAAGACCCCGGACCCGAGGAGACCGGACCCGAGACCGGCCCCCGCCCAGGCCCCTACCCCGAGGACGTCCACGTGGCGGGCAAGCGAACCGCCCCGGAACCGGAACCGGAGGAGCCGCCGTCCGACTGGGTCCCCGTCCAGCCCTCGCCGGAACCCGAGGAGCCCTGGACCCCCCACGCCCCGGTGCCGCCCCCGGCTCCGCCCGCCGAGGCACCGGTGTCCGAGGAGGAGCCGCTCTGGGCGGTGCGCGACACGCCCTCCGGGTTCGGCCTGGGCGAAGCGTCGCCAGTCGAGCCCTGGACGCCCTCGGAGCCCGGCCCCGCACCCACGGGGCGGCACGCGCGAAGCGACGACGAGCCGTTCCTGCCGGGGAAGGGTCTGGCCGCCGAACCGCCCTCGGTGACCGTGCCGGACATCCCGGTCCCGCAGTGGGCGCCCGCGCAGCGGCCCGGCCCCATGGCCGACCCTGAGCGGCGCAAGGCGATGGCGGACGCGTTCGTCGCGGAGTTCGCGGGCAGCACCACATGGCAGGCCACCCTGGCCGTGCTGGAGAGCGCGTTCCCCGGTCTGGGCATGGCCTCGACGCTGTCCCGCCGGACCGACGAGCTGTGGCAGGCCATGGACGCCCTCGACCGGACGTCCGCGGCCAAGCTCGGAGTCCCGGCGTGGCTGGACGACGCGGGGATCGTGCTCGACCTCAGCGCCCGCCTCGGCGTGCGGGCGGCGCGGGCGCCGATGCACGGACTCGCGCGCCCGCCCCGCGCGTCCCGGCCGTACGCGGGGGCGTTCGTCATCGACACGCTCGACCCGCTGCGCTACCACCGGGCGGTCGGCGGGCCGCAGGCGCCGCGCGACCTGCCGGGGGAGGGGGCGCTGCGGGCCCCGTCCGCCTCCGAGGACGACGACAGCGGCGTCGTGATCGTCGCGAACCTGACGTCGGCGGGCGTGCGCGTGCTGGACTCGGTGGCGCTCTGGCGCTACGCGGGCCGGGTGGTCGCCGGCACGGTCCGCGAGGAGGGCCGCCCCGAGACGCGCGTGCGGGCACGCCGTGCCCTCCGTGCCCTGCGGCGCGTCGTGGTCGTCGACCCGGACCTCGGGCTCGGCCTGTGCCTCCAGATCGACGCGGCGCGCGTCCCGCGGTGCCTGCTGGCGTTCAGCGTGGACCGGACGGACGGCGCCCCCCGCTTCGTGCGTCCCTGATCAGTCGTCCGAACGCAGCCAGGTGAGGTCGCGCTGCCGGTCGGCGGGCAGCTCGCGGATGTGCTCGACGAGCCGCCACGGCTCGGTCGGCGGCGCTCCCTCGTCCGGCAGCACGCCGCACAGCACCGCGCTCTGCGTGCTGACCGCGACGAACGATCCGAACCGCGCGACGCCGCCGCCCCGCAGCGACGCCAGCTCGGTGAGCAGCACGGTCACCGCGGCCGCGTCCTTCGGGTCGTAGAGGCCGCGCACGTAGGAGAACAGGTCTTCGGCGAGGACGTCGGGGCGCCGCCCGGACATCTGGTACACGGTGCCCCAGTAGGTGCCGGTGGCCTGCTCCGACCGCTGGTCGCGGAGCCGGATGCGCAGCCCGCACTCGGCGGCGCACTGCTCGTACGCCTCCGCGAGCAGCGCCTCGCCCTCCCCCTCCTCGCTCAGCAGCGCCCCGGTGACCACGCCCTCCTCCCGGTCGAGCCGGTCGAGCATCTCGCGGTGCAGCTCCTGGACGTCCTGCTCCACCGCGTCGAGCGTCCGCGCGAGCGCGCGATGGGAGTCGCGGTCGAGGTCGAGGCCCGCGAGCTCGTCCGACAGGTCGCCGAACTGCTTCTCCAGCCGCTCCACCCGCCCGGTGACGGTCTCCAGCCTCTCCACGACGTCGGACGGCGGCGCCTCGGCCTGCGGCGGCGGGATGGGGATGCCGACCGGCTCGGTCGCCTCGTCCACCACCCGCTTGAGCACGTCGTGGTCCCGCGCGAGCTCGTTCAGCTGTTTACGCAGATTGCGGAGCTCCGCCTGGGCTTGCGGGAGCCGCTTGTCGGACGCCAGGTAGAGCTCGCGTCCGGCGATCGCGAGGCAGAGCAGAACCAGGATCACGGTGGTCATGTGACTCCTCGGGAAGCGGGCTGCGCTCACGACGATAACCACCCCCGGCCGGATTGGCCGAGTGCGCAGCGGATCCCGTCCGAAACGCCCTACTTTCCTTTACCCACCGTCCCTCCGGCTACCCCCGAGATCATCCCCACAAAGCCCCGCACACAAGGGCCTCAGCCACGCTCACCCACGAGCCCCGCCAATCCCACAGATCAACCGAAGAACCCGCCCAGGGAGCCTCCGAGGAACGGCTGACGCGCCCCCCGAGCCCACCGATCGCGTGACCTGCGGATACTTGCCGGATTAGCCGGAAGTGCACCCAGAAAGCTCCAAGGAGCGACGACGCCTTTCCCGCGCCCCCGTTCTACGAATATCCGCGGGTCAGCGAAGAGTTGGCCCAGGAGCCGCCGAGAGACAGACGGCACGCCACGCAAGCCTGCCGGTCGCATTGCGGGTGGATGCGTGCGGGGTCAGCCGAAGAGGCCGCCTAGGAGGCCGCCGAGGATTTCGGCGGCGCCGCCTGCGAGTTCGCCGGCCACGTCGCCCGCGATGTCTCCGGCGATGCCGCCGGCCGCGTCCGCGATCACGTTGCCCGCGACGTTGCCCGCGTAGCCGGCGACCGCGTTGCCGAAGGCGTCCACGGGGGCGCCGGCCACGTAGCCCGCGACGTTCTGCGCGTACCCGGCCGCGTCCATGGCGCCCATGGCCATGCCGCCCACGACCCCCGCCGCCGCGACGCCGCCCACCAGACCGGCCGCGGCGGCGCCGTGGCCGAGGTGGCGGTGCCCGTGGTAGCCGGGCGGGCCGTGATGGACGTGCGCCGGCGGCGGGTGGCCGTGGGGCGAGTACGGCGGGGGCCCCGGCGGCGCGGGCGGGGGCGGGCCGGCGTGGGCGGCGGGCGCGTACGGCACCGGCCCCGGCGGCGCCGGAGGGGGCGCCCCATGCGACGGCATCCCGTGCGGGGGCGCGGGGGGCGGAGCTCCGTGTGACGGCATCCCGTGACCGGGCGGGGGCGGCGGGAAGCCCTGGCCGTGCGCCGGGGGCATGCCGGAGGGGTTCGGCGGGTACCCCTGGGCGGCCATCGGCGCGGGCTGCCGCTGGCCGGGCGCCGGCGCGGGAGGCGGGAACTGGGCGTTGCCGTGCGACCCGTACTCACCCGGGCCGCCGTAAGGGGCCGCGCCCTGCGGCGGTGGCGGCGGGAACGCCGAGTGGCCGCCGGGCGGCGGCAGCGGTGCCTGCCCTGGAGGCGGCGGAGCGCCATGGGACGCCGGGCCGGGACGGGACGACCGGGGCAGCGCCGCCGCGGCCTCCAGCCACTGACTGATCTTGGCGTTCCAGTCGGTCTCCGCGGCCTCGGCGTGCGGCACCGTGAAGACGCCGAACGACTCGTCCTGCGGGGTGTCGCGGTCCTCGGCGCGCAGGACGAAGGCCATGGCGCGGGGGCTGGCGACGAAGCTCAGCCCGACCTTCTCGATCCGCCCCTGGTGCGACGACGGCGGGTTGAGGTGGATCTCCTGGTGGAACGGCAGCTGCTGGGACACGCCCCGCAGCTTCGACGACTCGAACGTCACGTTCGTGATCTGGAAGCCGAGCCGGGCGATCGAGGCGAGGACCCACTGCTGGGACTCCAGCGGCTCCACCGAGATCGGGTCGATGTCGCCCGGGTCGGGCTGCCCGGCGACGTCGATCTCGGTGCACATCCCGATGGTGAAGCCCGGCAGCTCGTGGCCGAGGACGGTCGTGAACGGCAGCTCGTACGGCAGCGGGATGGAGAACGCCAGGTCGCGCTGCCCCCCGGCGTCGAGCCGGAATCCGCGGGTCAGGGCGCCGCGGTACACCTCGGGGCCCGCCGTCTCGCCGCCGTGGTGCCGCATGCGCGGCATCAGCGCCAGCGTCACCTGCCGGATCTCCGCGGGCCCGGCGCCGCCGCGCAGGTGCACCTTGCCCGCCACGACCCCGCCGGGTTTGCAGTTCGGCTCAGCAAGGATCGTGTCGACGGACGGTCCACCGCCCGCCATCTGCCCGTAGGACACCGGCCGTTCCCCTCTCCCACCGCGAGGCGACACGCCCCGCGCCCACCGCCCGCGCGACCCCGGGCCGCGCGCACCAGAAACTTAGACCCCCTCCACCATGCCACCGGTTCACCCCGTCCGGACCAAACCCCCGATTTCCACCCACGTGATCGCACCCGCCGATAAGGCCCGCGAGCTACCCCGCGCTCAACTCGGCGGCGTCCGACCGAACCTTGTCCCAGGCGGGCCCGCCCCTTGGCGCGCACCCGGCGCCGGGGCGGTTGCCGTCGGTCGGAGGCGCCTGCTGTCGTCCTCGCGCGTGTGGCGGTGGGATGAGCACGCTGCGGTGAGCGGCGAGCCGGTCGGTCATGTGGCCGACGATCGCGTCGCGCAACGGGCCGGTCCGGCGGCGGCAACGGCGGCCAGGTCGGTGCCGCCCCGGAAGTGAACCGGCCAGGCCTCTGCGCGTCGCGGCGCTCAGTGGTCCATCGTCGAGGACGATGCGATCAGGTCGAGCAGGCCGGGGAAGCGAGCGTTGAGGTCCTCGACGCGCACTTCGCTTCGGCGCTCCAGGCCGTACTGCCGCTGCCGCAGGATGCCGGCCTCGCGCAGCGCCTTGAAATGGTGCGTCAGCGACGACTTCGGCCGGTCGAAGCCGAACCAGCCGCAGGGATGGTCGAACTCCTCACGCTCCAGCAGGAGCTTGCGGACGATGGCCAGCCGAAGCGGCCCGCTCAGCGCCCCGAAGACCGTCTCCAGCCGGAGGTCCTCGACAGCGGGCTCGGCCAAGGGCTCGGGCAGGCCGGGCGGTTCGGGGAGCACCCGGATCGCCGGTCGCGTGATCGATGCCACCATCCAGCCCCTCTCTCTCGCTTGTACGAGTTTTATCGTACTGCATGCTAAGTTCGAGAAAAATCGTACTGCTTGGCGAAGGGGACCCCCATGCCGAACGTCCGAACGATCGATACGCCCCGGAGCGCGCCACAGGCGGATGCGTCCGTCCGCTGGATCTGGCTCGCCGCCTGGCCCGTCACCGCCGTCTTCGTGCTGTCGAACGCGGCGACGCCCCTCTATGTGCTCTGGCAGCGCGACATCGGCTTCTCCAAAGGCACCCTCACCGTGGTCTTCGCCTTCTACATCGTCGGGCTGCTCGGCTCGCTGCTGGTGTCCGGAGTGCTGTCGGACCGGCTGGGCCGCCGCCCCGTCCTTCTGCCGGCGCTCGTCCTCGCCCTGGTGGCCTGCGGCGTCTTCGCGACCGCCACCACGGTGTGGGCGCTGATCGTCGCCCGGCTGCTGACCGGTGTCGCGGTCGGCGCGACCGTCTCCGCGGGGATGGCCGCCGTCACCGACGTCGCCGGCCCCTCCCGCCGCCGCCTTGCCGCGCTGCTCGCCTCGTCCGCGATGGTCTTCGGCGCCGGCCTCGGTCCGTTCCTGGCCGGCGTCCTGTCCGAGAGCCTGCCCGCCCCGACCGTCACCGTGTTCGCGGTCGAGGCCGTCGTGCTGGTCACGGCGGGCGTGGTCGTGACGCGTCTGCCGATGCCGCGTCCCTCCGTTCCTGCGACGAGGTCGTGGATCCGGGTGCCCGGTGTGCCGCGCGAGAGCGCGATGCGGCTCGCCCTGGGGATCGCGGTGTTCG
>NZ_JBFARL010000273.1:0-8823 GCF_040674655.1 Actinomadura sp. NPDC049753
GGCCAGGTCCGCGTGGATGTACCGGGAGCGGCCCTGCGGGGTGCCGGTCAGCAGCGCGCGGGCGTGCGCCAGCACGATCGGGTCGTTGTCGACGTTGCTGAGCCCCGCCGCGATCGCCGCCGCGCACCACATCTCCGTCCGCCAGCTCTACCGGGTGTTCGCGCCGACCGGGACGACCGTCGCCCGGTACGTCCGGACCCGCCGCCTGGAGCACTGCCGCCGCGAACTCGGCGACCCGTTCCTCGGTACCCAGCGGATCGGCGCGATCGCCAACCGCTGGGGCCTGCCGGACGCCGCCGCCTTCAGCCGCGCCTTCCGCGCCGCCTACGGCCAGACCCCCAGCGACTACCGCGCCCGCACCACGGGCATCCGGCGGGACGCCTGACATCGCCGGATCCCGCCCGGCGCGAATCGATTCCCGTATCCCGGGAAGGCGAGGAGGAGGAGCTGGAACGCGATGGAGGACGCGAGGGGGACGTCGCCATGCGAGGCCGGGAAGGGCGCGCCGCCGCCGACGTGCGCGGAGCCGCGCTGCCGCTGGAGTACGCGGAGGATCTGGACCCGCTCCTCGACCGGATCGGGGACGCCCGGTGCGTGCTGATCGGCGAGGCCAGCCACGGGACCCACGAGTACTACGCGTGGCGGGCGGCGCTGACCAGGCGGCTGATCGCCGAGCGCGGGTTCGGGTTCGTCGCCGTCGAGGGCGACTGGCCCGACTGCCGCCGGGTCGGCCGCTGCGTGACGCTCGCGCCGGGGGCGCACCAGGATCCGAGGGCCGCCCTGAACGCCTACGAGCGCTGGCCGACGTGGATGTGGGCCAACGAGGAGACCGTCCGGTTCTGCCGGTGGCTGCGCGACCGCAACGCGGGCCTTCCGCCGGCCGAGCGGGCCGGCTTCCACGGCCTGGACGTCTACAGCCTCTGGGAGTCGCTGCGGGCGGTCGTCGACTACCTGGCGGAGCACCGCCCCGAGTACCTGGACACGGCGCTGGAGGCGTACCGCTGCTTCGAGCCGCACGGCCACGACCCCCGCTCCTACGGCTGGAACTCGGCCCTGGTCCCGGGCGGCTGCGCGGCGGAGGTGCTGGATCTGCTGGCCGCGCTGCGGCGCCCGGCGCTGCCGGGGGAGGCCGGCGACCCGGAGGAGGAGTTCGACGCCCGGCAGAACGCCGAGGTGGCGGCGGGCGCCGAGCACTACTACCGCACGATGCTGGGCGGCGGGCCGGAGTCGTGGAACGTCCGGGACGTCCACATGGCCGACACGCTGGACCGGCTGATGGACTTCCACGGCGCCAAGGCCGTCGTGTGGGCGCACAACACCCATGTGGGCGACGCGCGGGCGACCGACATGGCGGGCGCCGGGATGGTCAACCTGGGCCAGCTCGCCAGGGAGCGGCACGGAGCCGGCGGCGTCGTGCTGGTCGGCTTCGCGGGCGGCCCCGGCGAGGTCGTCGCGGCGCCGGCCTGGGGCGCCCCGATGGAGGTCATGCGCGTCCCGCCGCCGGCGCACGGCTCGCTGGAGCAGGTGCTGGCGGAGTCGGAGCTGCACCGGGCGATGTTCGTCGTGCCTCCGGAGCGGGAGAAGCCCGACTTCTTCACCGGCACGCTCGGGCACCGCGCGATCGGCGTCGTGTACGACCCGGACCGGGATTCGCGCCAGTACGTCCCGACACGGCTCGCCGACCGCTACGACGCGCTGGGCTGGTTCCGCGCCACCTCGGCGCTCCAGCCGCTGCACCTGGAGGCGGCGCGCCGTGGTGAACTGGAGACGATGCCGACCGGTGTCTAGCAGTCAGGCAGTCTGAGGAGCCGCGCCATGTCCCTGACCATGCAGCCGGGCCCGCTCGCCGGTTCGCCCGGCGACGAGGTCAACTTCACGATCGACGGACCGGCGCACCGGTTGTTCATGCACGACTTCCCGCGCCGGGTGCGCGCCCGCTTCGCGGGGGAGACGGTGCTGGACACCGAGCGCGGGAAGTTCCTCCACGAGACGGGGCTGCTGCCCGTCCTGTACGTCCCCGAGGAGGACGTGCGCACCGACCTGCTGGAGAAGACCGTCCACACGACGCACTGCCCGTTCAAGGGCGACGCCGCGTACTGGACGGTGCGGGTGGGCGACCGGACGGCCGAGAACGCGGTGTGGGGGTATCCGGACCCGAAGCCGGAGGCGCCGTGGCTGCGCGGGCACATGGCCTTCTACTGGAATCGCATGGACGCCTGGTTCGACGAGGACGAGGAGGTCCACGGCCACCTGCGCGACCCGTACCACCGGGTCGACGCGCGCGCCACGTCCCGGCGCGTGCGGGTGCTGCTCGGCGGCGAGGTCGTCGCCGAGACCGGGCGGGCGAAGCTGCTCTCGGAGACCGGATTGCCCAACCGCTACTACATCCCGGCCGAGGACGTCCGCCGCGACCTGCTGACCCGCAGCGAGAAGCGGACGTTCTGCCCCTACAAGGGCGAGGCCGCGTACTGGTCGCTGGCCGGCGCCGAGGACGCCGCCTGGTCGTACGAGGAGCCCCTGGAAGACGCCGCGAAGATCGGCGGGTACCTGTCCTTCGACCACGAGGCCCTGACGATCGAGACCCGGTCGGCCCCGGCCGCCTGACGCCCGCCCGGGGCCGGGGGCGCCGTATTGCGCTCGCGGAGAGGCGGCCTCCTGCCGCATGATTTCGGCATGGTGGATACCTCCCTTTATGCGGCGTTCGTTGTCGCCGCGTTCGCGCTCTGCGTCACCCCCGGCCCCGACATGATGTTCATCGTCGCGATGGGCGGGCGCGGCGGCCCGGTCACGGGCCTCATGGCGGCGGCGGGCGTCGCCACCGGCGCCCTGACGCACGCCGTCGCCGCGACGCTCGGCCTCTCCGCCCTGTTCTCCGCGCTGCCGGCGCTGTACCACGTGCTGCGCTGGGCGGGCGCCGCCTACCTTCTCTTCCTCGCCGTCAAGTCGTTCCGGGACCGCGGCGAACCGGGCGAGGAGGGCGCGGCCCCCGTCGGCCCGGGACGGCTCCGCGCGTTCTGGCAGGGCGTCGTCACGAACCTGCTGAACCCCAAGGTGATCCTCTTCAACATCGCCTTCCTGCCGCAGTTCGTGAACCCCTCCGTGGGGCATCCGATGGTGCAACTGCTCGTCCTCGGCGTCACGCTCGTCCTGCTCGGCCTGGCGGTGGACGCCGGCGTCGGCCTCCTCTCCGGCCGCCTCGCGAACCTCCTGCGGCGCAGCCGCCGCGTCGCCCGCGGCCTGAACGTCTTCAGCGGGACGGTGTTCACGGGGCTCGCCGTGCGCCTCATGGCCGTCCCCAAGTGAGGGCCTGCGGGTTTACAGTTCTGGTAACCCTGAGCAAAGGAGGCGGCTGTTGGTTCCGTACGCGGCGTCCTCTCCGCCTTCCGCGTTCTGGTCGGCGCTCGAACCCGCGCAGCGGACCGCGCTGCGCGACGCCGCGCGTCCCCGCACGTTCCCGGTCAAGGCGCCGCTGGTGTACCAGGGCGACGAGTCCGACCATGTGATCATCATCGAGCGGGGCTGGGCGAAGGTGACCTCCGCGACCGAGGACGGCCACGACGTGGTGCTGGCCGTCCGCGGCCCCGGCGACCTGCTCGCCGAGAGCGCGGTGCTCGGCGGGCGGCCGCGCGCCGCGACCGTCACCGCGCTGTCCCCGATCCGCGCCCTGGTCGTGCCCGCGGCCCGGTTCACCGGGTTCCTGGACGCGCACCCGGACGTGTGGATGCTCGTGACCGGCACCTTCGTCCAGCGCATGGACGACTCCGACCGGCGGCTGACCGCCCACATCACCAGCCGGGGCCCGGAGCGCCTGGCGGCGCTGCTCGCCGACCTGGCGGAGCGCTCGGCCCAGCACGCCCCGCCCGCGGCCGACGGGTCGATCGAGATCGGGCCGCCGCTGTCGCAGGAGGAGCTCGGCAGCTGGATGGACGCCTCCCGGGAGACCGTCGCCCGCGCGCTCAGCGGACTGCGCCGCGAGGGCCTGATCCGCACCGGCTGGCGCAGGATCACCGTGGTGGACCTGGCCCGCCTCCGCGCGTTCGCCAAGGAGCAGGACTGACGGACCGCCCGTCCTCCCGCCCTAGGATTCCGGGCATGGGCGGCGACGGCTACCACCACGGCAACCTGAGGCGGGCCGTGCTCGACGCCGCGATCGAGGCGATCGCGGAGGCGGGCCCGGCGACGTGGAGCCTGCGCGAGCTGGCGCGCCGCGCCGGGGTGTCGCACGCCGCGCCCGCGCACCACTTCGGCGACAAGACCGGCGTGCTGACGGCCGTCGCCGCCGAGGGGTACACGCTGTTCGCCGACGCCCTGGAGGCCGCCGGGAGCGACCTGCACGGCGTCGGGCTCGCCTACGTGCGGTTCGCCGTCGAGCACCGGGTCCACTTCGAGGTCATGTTCGCGCCCGCGCTCTACCGCCCCGACGACCCGGAGGTGGCCGCCGCGCGCGACCGCGCCGGGCGCGTGCTCGCCGAGGGCGTCCGCGGCGCCGTGCCCGGCCGCCCCGCGGAGGACCGGACGGCCGGGATCGCCGCCTGGTCGATCGTGCACGGCTTCGCCCACCTGTGGCTGAGCGGCGCCCTGCGCGACCTCGGCGACGACCCCGTGCGGGCCGCGGGCCCGGTCATCCGCCTCCTGTTCGAGCGCCCCGGGTCACCGTGACGCGGCCTCCTCCTCGATCACCGGCCGCTCACCGTCCGGTTCGACCGGGGCGCGTTCGGGGACGACGGCCAGGTCGGCGCGGAAGCGGCGGTTGAGGGCGGCGCGCACGCGCCCCCGGGCGGTACGGCCGCGGGGGCTGTCGACACCGCCAACGGGCGGCGGGACGTCCAGGTCGGCGGCGGGCGCGGGGCGCGGGTCGGTGATCGCGGCGATCGCCTCGTCCGGGAGCGGGCGCTCGACCTCGCTGAACCCCCCGTCCGGCGACTGGCGGACGATGCCGGTCTCCAGCCCGTGGTGGGCCAGGCCGAGGTCGCGGCGCTGCAGGCCGACGCAGATCCGGTAGGTGACGGCGTAGGCCAGCACCGGTCCGAGGATGATGAGGAACCGGAAGAACCACGTCGTCCAGAACAGCGAGACGTCGAACTTGTGGGAGAGGACGTCGTTGCCGCCCGCGAGCCACAGCGCGCCGTAGAAGACCACGCCGCCGACGCCGATGCCGGTGCGCGCCGGGACGTCGCGCGGCCGGTCCAGCAGGTGGTGGATCTGCGAGTCGCCGGTCACCCAGCGTTCCAGGAACGGGTAGACGGCCAGCCCGGTGAACAGCAGCCCGGGCACCACGAGGGCGGGGACGACCACGCTCATCGCGACGGTGTGGCCCCAGAGGTTGATCTCCCAGGACGGCATGACCCGCAGCGCGCCCTCCAGCCAGCCCATGTACCAGTCGGGCTGCGACCCGGAGCTGATCGCGCCGGGGTCGTAGGGCCCGAACAGCCAGATCGGGTTGATCTGGAAGAACGCGGCCAGCAGCGTCGTCACGCCCAGCACCCACAGGAAGAACGCCGTGGTCTTGGCGATGAAGACGGGGAAGAACGGGTAGCCGCGGACGGTCGTGTTCGAGCTGCCCTTGCCCGGGAACTGCGTGTGCGTCTGCCGCCAGGTCAGCACGATGGCGTGCAGCGGGATCAGCGCCGCCAGGATGCCGGGGATCAGCAGCACGTGGATGACGTACAGGCGCGGGATGATGTCGGTGCCCGGGTACTCGCCGCCGAACAGGAACATCACCGCGTAGGAGCCCACCAGCGGGAGCGACGCGAGCACGCCCTCCAGGATGCGCAGGCCCGTCCCGGACAGCAGGTCGTCCGGCAGCGAGTAGCCGAACAGGCCGTTCAACATCACGAGCATGAACATGGCGATGCCGATCAGCCAGTTCAGCTCGCGGGGCTTGCGGAACGCTCCGCTGAAGAAGTTGCGGAGCATGTGCACGAGGATCGCGCCCATGAAGATGAGCGTGGACCAGTGGTGGATCTGCCGGACGAGCAGCCCGCCCCGCACGTCGAAGCTGATCTTGAGGGCGGAGGCGTACGCCTCGCTCATCTCGACGCCCTTCAGCTTCGTGTACGAGCCGTTGTAGACGACCTCGTGCATGCTCGGCTTGAAGAACAGCGTCAGGTACACCCCGGTCAGCAGAATGATCACGAAGGAGTACATCGCGATCTCGCCGAGCAGGAAGGTCCACTGGTCCGGAAACGCCTTGCGCAGCGCCTTGCGCGCGAATCCGGTGGTCCCGAACCGCTCGTCCAGCGCCCTCGTCGTGACGTCCAGTGCCCTGGGCGGCCTCCGCGTGCCGGCCCGCGCCCCGCCGGGCGCCCTCGTTCCCGCCATCGTCCGCATCCCTCCGTCGCGCTGTGGCAGTCGCGCTTCTGGGCATGAGACCGACGTCGACCCCGAGAATGTGACATGTCGGGATGTGTACCGCGTCACATCACGCGGTCCGCCCTGCGGGGTCTCGGCGGGGCGGGATCAGCGGGCGGGATCGGCGGGCGGGATCAGCGCGCCCGGACGGCGAGCCCGCCGCGGCGCAGGTAGCGCGGACGCCAGCGCGCCCGGTAGCAGAGCCGGATCGGCGGCGGGAGCAGCCCCAGCACGGCGCGGCGGGTGCCGTCCGGGGCGCCGTCGAGCAGCCAGGGCAGGAACACCCCGAGCCCGCGCAGCCCCAGCTCGCGGCGGAGCTCCACGTCGAAGGTGCCCCATTCGAACGGGGTGAGGGTCTCCTGGATCAGGGGCAGGACGTTGGACTCCTTGAAGTCCAGCAGCGCGTCCACCGAGGCCCGCAGGTCGCGGGCGTATCCGGCGAACGCGCCGCGGTCGCGGTGCTCCAGCGCCGCCTCCACGCCGTCGATCGCCGGGACGGCCCTCAGGGCCAGCGTCGCCATGGCGTCGAGGACCACGCCGACCCGCGCGGGTCCGTCGGCGTCCTTGGCGTACATGACGGTCCAGAGGGCGTTCTTCTCGGCGCGGTTCTGAAGGCTCCAGTGGGCGGTGAACAGGGCCCATCCGCTCGCGGCCTCGGCCCAGCCGAAGGCGGAACCGGGCCGGGCCGCCGTCTCCAGCCAGGCGGTGTCGCGGCGGAAGGCGCCGTAGGCGGCGTACAGCATCGTCAGGTCGAATCTCCTCGCCACGCTGTCCATGCCGCCTCCCATGCTCTCCGCGCCCGTGCCGCTCACAGAGAAAGATGGACCGGACACCTCCGAATGTGACGCGATGCGGAGCCTGACTTTCTGTGATCTGCCCCACGGGCGGAGGGATATGCGGGGGAGAGGGGCGTGCCGGACGGCGGGGCGCGGTCGCCGTCCGGTCCGGTACGTTGCTGGGCGTTCCCAGCACACGAGGAGAGGGCCGGGCATGGCTGTTGACGCGGCGGGGATCGACATCGCCTCCCTGGTCCTGCGGGTGTCCGTCGGCGGCACACTGATCGCGCACGGGTGGAACCACGCGTTCGGCGGCGGGAGGATCGAGGGCACGGCGGGCTGGTTCGAGTCGATGGGGCTGCGGCCGGGCCGCCTGCACGCGCTGATGGCGACCGGCACCGAGCTGGGCGCGGGAGTCCTGCTGCTGCTCGGGCTGCTCACGCCGCTGGCGGCGGCGGGCGCGGTGGGCACGATGGCCGTCGCGTTCATCACCGCGCACCTGCGCAACGGCTTCTTCATCTTCCGCCCCGGCCAGGGCTACGAGTACGTGATCATGATCATGATGGTGGCGTGCGCGGTGGGCGCGCTCGGCGGCGGCGCGGCGTCCCTGGACCGCGTCCTCGGGATCGAGGACGACCTGGCGGGCTGGACGGGCCTGGCCGTCACCGCCCTCGCCGGCGGGATCGGCGCCGCCCTGCTGCTGGCCGCCTTCTGGCGGCCGGGCACGCGCCCCGCCGGGACGCCGGAGGACTGACCGGCCCGCGCCCGCCCGGCCGGCCCGCGCCCGGGTCGGATACCGTCACGAGCGTGCGACCCTCGATCTCCGAAGAGCCCGAAGGGCGGCTGGAGTCCCTCCATTCCGTCCTGGAGCTGCTGGACCTGGAAGAGCTCGACCGGGACCTCTACCGGGGCGCGCTCGTCTTCGACGACCCCTACCCCCTGTACGGCGGGCAGGTCGCGGCGCAGGCGCTGCGCGCGGCGGGCGGCACCGTCCCGGAGGGGCGGCTGCCGCACTCGCTGCACGGGTACTTCCTGCGCGGCGGCGACGCGGCGCGGCCGACGATCTTCCGGGTGGACCGGGACCGCGACGGCCGCTCGTTCTCGGCGCGCCGCGTGGTGGCGCTTCAGGGCGGCGAGGTCATCTTCAACATGTCGGTGTCGTTCCAGCGGCCCGCCGACGACGACGACCGGCAGGTGCACCCGGCGCCGCGGGTCCCCGGGCCGGAGAACCTCCCGGCCTCCCCGGTCCCGCGGCTGTTCTCCATGGAGAGCCGCGTGCCGCCGCAGCCCTACGAGGCGGCCGACTTCCCGACGCGGCTGTGGTCGCGCTGCACCGCGCCGCTGCCGGACGACGACCTGCTCCACGCCTGCGTGCTGACGTACCTGTCCGACATCTCCAGCGGGCTGATCGCGCTGCACGACGGCGCGGCCCGGTCGGGGTCCAGCCTCGACCACGCCGTCTGGTTCCACCGTCCGGTCCGGATGGACGACTGGGTGCTGATGGACCTCGTCCCGCAGACGGTCGCCGCCGGGCGCGGCTGGTACACCGGAACGATCCACGCCCGGGACGGCGTGCTCGTCGCCAGCCTCACCCAGGAGACCCTCTTCCGCACGCCGCGCTCCTGACATGGCGCGGGCCGGCCTCCGCGCGGAGGCCGGAGGGGCGTTCCCGCGTACCGGTTCGACGCCGTCCGTG
>NZ_JBFARL010000274.1:0-8638 GCF_040674655.1 Actinomadura sp. NPDC049753
CGGTCGCCCGGCCGCCGGGCGGGACGTCAGCGGCTGTCGCTGCCCCCGGAGGCGTCCGCGGCCTCGATGGCCGCGCGGCCCGCCTCCAGCCGCGCCACGGGGATGCGGAACGGCGAGCAGGACACGTAGTCGAGGCCCACCTCGTGGCAGAAGTGCACCGAGTCGGGGTCGCCCCCGTGCTCGCCGCAGATGCCGAGCTTGAGGCCGGGCCGCGCCCGGCGGCCCTCCTCGGCGGCGATGCGCACGAGCCTGCCGACGCCCTCGCGGTCGAGGGTCTCGAACGGCGACACCCCGAAGATCCCGAGCTCCAGGTAGCGCGAGAAGAACGCCGCCTCCACGTCGTCGCGGGAGAAGCCCCAGGTCGTCTGGGTGAGGTCGTTGGTGCCGAACGAGAAGAACTCGGCGGCCTCGGCGATCTGCCGGGCGGTCAGCGCCGCCCGGGGCAGCTCGATCATCGTGCCGATCAGCGCCGGGACGTCGACCCCGCTGGACTCCCTGACCGCGGCGAGGATGTCGCGCGCCTCGTCGCGGACGGCCTCCAGCTCCTGGACCGCCCCGACCAGCGGGATCATGATCTCCGGGCGCGGGTCGCCGCCCGCCCGCCTGCGCGCCGCCGCGGCCTCGGCGATCGCGCGCACCTGCATCGCGAACAGACCGGGAATCACCAAACCGAGCCGCACGCCGCGCAGGCCCAGCATAGGGTTCTGCTCGTGCAGTCGGTTGACTGCTTCGAGCAGTCTCCGGTCCTTGGCGTCCGCTTCGTCGCCCGCGAGCGCGACCCTGACCGACAGCTCGGTGATGTCGGGGAGGAACTCGTGCAGCGGCGGGTCGATGAGCCGGATGGTGACGGGCAGTCCGTCCATCGCCTCGAAGATGCCCTCGAAGTCGCTCTTCTGGAGCGGCTCCAGGGCGTCCAGCGCGGCCTGCCGCTCGTCGTCGTCCTCGGCGAGGATGAGCTGCTCGACGAGCTGCCGCCGGTCGCCGAGGAACATGTGCTCGGTGCGGCACAGCCCGATGCCGGCGGCGCCGAACCGGCGGGCCCGGGCGGAGTCCTCCGGGTTGTCGGAGTTCGCGCGGACCTTCAGCGCGGCCCGCGCGTCGGCGTGCTCCATGACCCGGTGCACGGCCTTGACGAGGTCGTCGCCGTCCTCGACCGCCAGCTGGCCCTCGAAGTAGCGGACGACGGGCGAGTCCTCGACCGCCACCTCCCCGAGGTAGACGTCGCCGGACGACCCGTCGATCGAGATGACGTCGCCCTCCCGGACCGTGACGCCGCCGGGCGCGGTGAAGTGGCCGCCCTTGACGTCGACGTCGAGCTCCTCGGCGCCGCACACGCACGTCTTGCCCATGCCGCGCGCGACGACCGCGGCGTGCGAGGTCTTGCCGCCGCGGGAGGTCAGGACGCCCTTGGCGGCGACCATGCCGGCGAGGTCGTCGGGGTTGGTCTCGCGGCGGACGAGGATCACGTCCTCGCCCCGATCGGCCAGCTCCACGGCGCGCTCGGAGGTGAACACGGCCTTGCCGACGGCCGCGCCGGGCGAGGCGTTCATGCCCTTGGTGATCTTCTTGACCCCGTCCACCCGGTCGGTGAAGCGGGGGAACATCAGCTGGGCGAGCTGGTCGCCGGTGACGCGGCGGGCGGCCTCGTCCAGGTCGATGAGGCCCTGGTCGAGCAGCTGGCAGGCGATCCGGAACGCCGCGCCGGCGGTCCGCTTGCCGACCCGGGTCTGCAGCATCCACAGCTTCCCGCGCTCGATCGTGAACTCGATGTCGCACATGTCGCGGTAGTGGTTCTCCAGCGTCTCCATGATCTCGAGAAGCCGGTCGTAGGACGCCTTGTCGATGCGCTCCAGTTCCTTCAGCGGGACGGTGTTGCGGATGCCCGCGACGACGTCCTCGCCCTGGGCGTTCTGCAGGTAGTCGCCGTAGATGCCTTGCTGCCCGGACGCGGGGTCCCGCGTGAAGGCGACGCCCGTCCCCGAGTCCAGGCCCATGTTGCCGAAGACCATCGAGCAGATGTTGACGGCCGTGCCGAGGTCGACGGGAATGCGCTCCTGCCGCCGGTAGAGGACGGCGCGGGGCGCGTTCCAGGAGTTGAACACCGCCTCGACGGCCAGGTCCATCTGCTCGCGCGGATCGGTCGGGAACTCGCGGCCCGTCTTCTCCCGTACGATGACCTTGAACCGGTCGACGAGCTCCCTGAGGTCCCCGGCGGTCAGGTCACCGTCGTCGTCGCTGCCCCTGGCCCGCTTGACGTCCTCGACGGCGTCCTCGAACAGGTCGCCGTCGATGTCCATGACGGTCTTGCCGAACATCTGGATCAGCCGGCGGTAGGAGTCCCACGCGAAACGCTCGTCGCCCGCCTGCGAGGCGAGGCCGTGGACGGACTCGTCGTTCAACCCGACGTTGAGGACGGTCTCCATCATGCCCGGCATGCTGAACTTGGCGCCGGACCGCACGCTGACCAGGAGAGGGTCGTCGCTCTGGCCGAGCTTCTTGCCCATCGCGGACTCCAGGTCGGCCAGGTGCCGGTTCACCTCGTCCGCCAGGCCGTCGGGCAGGGTCCCGTGCTCAAGGTAGTGCCGGCAGGCCTCCGCGGTGATCGTGAACCCCGGCGGCACGGGCAGGCCGAGATTGGTCATCTCGGCCAGGTTGGCGCCCTTGCCCCCCAGGAGGTCCTTGAGGTCCTTGTTTCCCTCAGTGAAGTCGTACACGAACTTCCGCACGGGGAGCTCCTTCTCGCTCCGGTTCCACACAGTGGCAGTTCCGGGCCCGCCTCCGCGGGGCGCGCGGCGTCGCGTCACCCCAGGCGGCGGCGGGTCCGCTGCCCTGTTTGCCGGGACTGTACCCGCGAACCCGGGACTTGCTCGGCGCCCGGTGCGCCAAGGGGAGTTATCCCAGCTCAGGCCGCGGATAATGGTCTATTCCAATAGGGAGACCAGGGACACACCGCTCAAACCGCACCGCTCAAACCGCACCGCCCGGGCGCCCCGTACCGGGGGGCGGCCCGTACCCAAGACACGCCCATCGCGCGGGAGAGGGAATGATGAATCAAGGAGGTGACGTTGTGAGGCCGAAGGTCGCCGGCGGCCGGGCGGGAGATCCGTTCGCCCCCATCGCCGATTTCGGGTTCCTGTCCGACTGCGAGACGACCGCCCTGGTCGCGCCCAGCGGCAACATCGAGTGGATGTGCCTGCCCAGGATGGACTCGCCCAGCGTGTTCGGCTCCATCCTGGACCGGGACGCCGGATACTTCCGGGTCGGCCCGGCGGGCGTGGAGGTGCCCGCCGCACAGCGCTACATCCCGGGGACCATGGTGATGGAGACCACCTGGTGGGTGCACGGCGGCTGGCTGGTCGTGACGGACGCGCTGCTCATGGGCCCGTGGCACCACGAGACGGAACGGTCCCACACGCACCGCAGGGCGCCGACCGACTACGACGCCGACCACGTCCTGCTGCGGATGGTGCGTTGCGTGAACGGGCAGGTCCAGGTCCGTCTCGACTGCATGCCGGTGTTCGACTACGGGCAGACGCCGGCGCGCTGGGAGCACACCGGCTCCGGCTACCACGAGGCCGCCGCGCGCGGCAACGGCGTCGGCCTGCGGCTCACCACCGACATGAACGTCGGGTTCGAGGGGTCGCTCGCCACGTCCCGGACGCTGCTGAAGCAGGGCGAGTCCCGGTTCGTGGCGCTGTCCTGGAGCGAGCACGCGGCGCCCTCCTCGTGGGAGGAGGCGCAGGAGCGGCTCGTCTGGACCGTCCACCACTGGCAGCACTGGCTCGACCGGGGCCGCTTCCCCGACCACCCGTGGCGCAGCCACCTGCAGCGCAGCGCGCTGACCCTGAAGGGGCTGACGTTCGCCCCGTCCGGCGCCGTCGCGGCGGCGGCGACGACGTCGCTGCCGGAGACGCCGGGCGGCGACCGGAACTGGGACTACCGCTACACCTGGATCCGCGACTCCACGATGGCCCTCTGGGCGTTCTACACGCTCGGCTACGACTGGGAGGCCAACGACTTCTTCTACTTCATCACCGACGTCGCCGAGGCCGCCGAGGGCAAGCTGCAGATCATGTACGGGCTGGACGGGCGCGAGGAGCTGCCCGAGTCCACGCTCGACCACCTCACCGGCTACGACAACGCCCGCCCGGTGCGCATCGGCAACGAGGCGTACATGCAGGCGCAGCACGACGTGTGGGGCGCGATCATCGGCTCTATCTACCTGTTCGTGCGCAAGCGGGACCGGCTCGACGACCGGCTGTGGAAGATCGTCGTCAAGCAGGTCGAGGACGCCCTCGCCAACTGGCGGACGCCCGACTGCGGCATGTGGGAGGTGCGCGGCGAACCCCAGCACTTCACCTCCTCCAAGGTGTTCTGCTGGGTCGCGGCCGACCGCGGGGCGCGGCTCGCCCGCATCCGCGGCGACCAGGAACGGGCGCTGCGCTGGCAGGCCGCGGCCGACGAGATCCACGCCGACGTGCTCGCGAACGCGCTGGACGAGCGCGGCGTCTTCACCGCCCACTACGGCGCGACGGCCCTGGACGCCTCGGCGCTGCTGATCCCGCTGCTCGGATTCCTGCCCGCCGACGACAAGCGCGTCCGGGAGACCGTCCTCGCCATCGCCGACGAGCTGTCGGAGGACGACCTCGTCCTGCGCTACCGCGCGTCGGAGACCGACGACGGGTTCGAATCGGACGAGGGCACCTTCACGATCTGCTCCTTCTGGCTGGTCAGCACCCTGGTGATGGTCGGCGAGCTGGAGCGGGCCCGCGCCCTGTGCGAGAAGCTGCTGTCCTACGCGAGCCCGCTGCAGCTGTACGCCGAGGAGATCGACCCGCACACCGGCCGCCACCTCGGCAACTTCCCGCAGGCCTTCACCCACCTGGCGCTGATCAACGCCGTCATGCAGGTGATCAGGGCGGAGAACCCCCCGGGCCAGCCGCCCCTCGCCTGACCCCCCGGACCCGTGGCCGGGACCGTCCCCGGCCACGGGACTCCGTGATCACGACTCGGCGACGACCACCCGGAACACCGGTTTTTACCGAATTGTCCGGCCTACCGTTTCGCCGTGACCACGCCACCATCTCCTGACGACGACCCGGCCGCCCCCGAACCGCCTCCCGCCCGGGCGCTCCCCGACACGCTCGCACCCGCCGCCGAAGCCCCGGCCGCCCCACCGGACGAGACCTCGCCCGCGGACGATCCGGAACCTTCGCCCATCGCGGGCGAGCGGCCTGACCGGGCGAGGACGAACGGCTTCGCCATCGCCGCCCTGGCCACCGGTGCCGTGGGCCTGGTCCTGTTCGCGATCGCCTTCGCCGCCGCCGCCCTGGTGCAGATCCGCCGCCGGGGAGGCGGCGGCAGAGGCCTCGCTCTCGGCGGGCTCGGCGCCTCGGCGGCCTGGCTCGCGGCAGCGGCGATCATCGCGGCGCTGTTCGGCGACTCGCTGTTCTCGGCCGGAGAAGCAGAGGCCGACCCGCGTCGGCGGGACGGCTACGTGCTGTCGTCGACCCTGAAGGTGGGTGACTGCTTCACGGCGCAGACCCATGACTCGGCCGATCCGAACGTGTATCCCAGCCCCTGTGCCAGCCCCCATAACGGTGAGGTGGTCGCCAAGGCGACGCTCCCCGCCGGCCCCTTCCCCGGAGTCCAACGGCTCGCCGCCCAGGCGGGGGCGCTGTGCGAGGAACGCACCCCGGACAACGTCAAGAAGGTCGTGGACGACGATTTCGACGCGCGGGCCGAGCTCCCCAAGCGCGAGGACTGGGAGAGCGGGAAGCGGACTGTGACGTGCACGCTCGTCTACGTCGGCGAGGACAAGTCGCTCATCGCACCGCTCAGCCGCGCCGTGATCACTCCCCGGCACGAGGCGATGTTCGAGCAGGGCGACTGCCTGGAGAAGTGGGACGAGAGCATGACCCCTCCGGTCGTGGACTGCGATCTGCCGCATCAGTTCCAGGTGCTGGCGACGTACAAGCTCCAGGGCAAGGAGTACCCGGGCAGAAAGAAACTCGAAAAGATGGCCTCGGAGGGCTGCGCGAGGCGGGCGGCGGACATCTGGGGGGACGATCCGCCGCCCGACCGCGTCTACCCCACGTTCTCCACGCCGACCAAGCAGCAGTGGAGACGCGGCTATAGAGACGTGTACTGCCTGATCACGGGCGGCAATAACGGGCCGCTCGAGCGGTCGTTCGTGCCGAAGAAGTGACGTCCCCTCCGGGCCGCCGCCGGGGGGCGGCGGCCCGGGGGGTCAGACGACCGCGCCCGAGCTGCCGGGGGTTCGGCGGACCGGCCTGGACTTCTGCTTGCTCTGGGGCGGCGGGGTCTTGGCGTGGCGCTCCAGGACGACGGCCAGCGGCGTCGCGGTGAAGACGCTGGAGTACGTGCCGACGACGATGCCGATCAGGAGCGCGATCGCGAAGTCCGTCAGGGAGTCCCCGCCGAGGACGGCCAGCGCCGCCAGGATGAACAGGGCGCCCACGCCGGTGTTGATCGTCCGCGGGACCGTCTGCAGCGTGCCGCGGTTCGCGATGTCGGCGAACCTCCCCTGGGGATTCGCGGCCCACATCTCCCGGACCCGGTCGAACACGACGACCGAGTCGTTCACCGAGTAGCCGATGATCGTGAGCAGCGCGGCGAGGAAGACGCCGTCGATCGGCTTGCCCAGCCAGGCGAAGATCCCGGTGACGATCGCGATGTCGTGGAACATGGCGAGCACCGAGCCCGCCGCGAACGTCCAGCGGAACCGGATCGTCAGGTAGGCGAGCTGGGCCAGCAGGGCCACGCCGAGGGCGATGAGGGCCTTGGTCCGCAGCTCGTCCCCCAGGCTGGGGCCGATCAGCTCGTCGCGCTGCTTGGCGGCGCCGCCGCCCTCCTTCGCGAGGGCGTCCCGGATGCGCTTCTCCTCCGCGTTGCTCAGGTCGGACGTCCGGACCGAGATGTCGTCCTTCCCCGAGGTCTGGACGACGGCGCGCGGGAACCCGGCCTCGGCGACGGCGGCGCGGGCGGCGTCGATGTCGACGTGCCTGGAGGTGGAGTACTCGACCAGGCGGCCGCCGGTGAACTCCACGCCGAAGTTCAGGCCGCGGGTGAAGATCCCCGTGACGGCGAGGACGACGGCGAGCGCGGAGACGCCGAGCCACAGGCGGCTGCGCTTCATCAGGTCGGGGCCGCTCTCCTCCAGCCACCGCCGGATGCGGCCGGCGCCGCCGATGCCGCCCGCCCTGCCCTTGCTGAGCCGGGGCATGCGCGCGGCGGCGGCGTCGGTGAGGACGCGGCTCAGCAGCATCGCGGAGACGAGGGAGCCCAGCACGCCGATGGTCAGCGTGACGCCGAAGCCCCGGACCGGCCCTGAGGCCAGGAAGAACAGCAGGCCGGCGGCGAGCACGGTGGTGGCGGCCGAGTCGGCGATCGCCGACCACGCCTTGGTGAACCCGACGGCCAGGGCGGTCCGCGCGCTGCGGCCCGGTGCCGCGGCGCGCTCCTCTCTGGCGCGCTCGAAGGCCAGCACGTTGGCGTCGATCGCCATGCCGATGGCGAGGACGAACCCGGCGAGCCCGGGAAGCGTCAGGGTGGCGCCGACCGCGACGAGGGCGCCGTAGGAGATCAGCGCGTACCCGGCGAGCGCGACCGTGGCGAGCAGGCCCGCCAGCCGGTAGACGGCCACGATGAACAGGCCGGTGAGGACGATGCCGATGACGGCGGCGCGGGCGCTGGCGTCGATCGCCTCGTCGCCGAGCGTCGGGCCGACCACCCGCTGCTCGATGATCTTCACGGGGACGGGCAGCGAGCCGCCCTGGATGAGGGCCGCGAGGTCCTTGGCCTCGGAGGGGCTGAAGTCCCCGGTGATCTGGGTGGAGCCGCCGGTGATGCCGACGCCGCAGGCGACGCTCTCGGTGACCTGCGGAGAGGAGATCACCTTGCCGTCCAGCACGATGGCGACGCGGCGCTCGTCGCCGGCCGCGCAGGCGGCCTTGGCGGTCAGCCGCTCCCAGGTGGCGCCGCCGCCGCCCTTGAACCGGACGTCGACGGCCCAGCCGCCGAGGTTCTGCGGGTCGTAGGAGGCGCTCGCCGAGCCGATCCCGGCGCCGGTGAGCGCCGCGGGGCCGATCAGGATCCGCTGACCGCTCTCATCGGGGATCAGCTGCTGCCCCGCCGCGGGCGTGCCGGCGGCGGGCAGCACCGGGTGTGCCGTGAGCTGCGCGGTCTTGCCGATGGCGGCGGCGGCGCGGGTCGGGTCCTGGACGTCCGGCAGTTCGACGATCAGCCGCCGGTCCCCGGACCGGGTGATGGACGACTCGGCGACCCCGAGCGCGTCGACGCGCCGGTGCAGCACCTCGCGGGCGCGGTCGGTGGACTCCCGGTCGGCCTTCACGGCCGGGGAGTCCTGCGTCTCCAGGACGATCTGGGTGCCGCCGCGCAGGTCGAGGCCGAGGCGGGCGGGTTTGGACCAGGCGAAGTAGAACGATGTGGCGAGCACGGCGAACGCCAGTACCGCCCGCACCAGATTGGCGCGAGTCAAGGGGAACCTCCACGCAGGGGTTTCGGTGCCGCACGTCGGCGTGCGGCACCGGGGACAGAGAGCTCAGATCCCTGTGGAGGCGGGCGGCGCGCGCCCGCGCGGGGCGCCCCTCGGCGC
>NZ_JBFARL010000275.1:0-8593 GCF_040674655.1 Actinomadura sp. NPDC049753
GACGTCCGGAGCCACTTCGGCGACGTCGTCCTCAACACGGTGATCCCCCGCAGCGTCCGGGTGTCCGAGGCGCCCAGTTACGGGCAGTCCGTCATCGGGCGCGCCCGCCTCGCCCTCGCCGCCGCCCTCGCCGACATCCCCGGCCGCTACACGTCTCGGGCGCCCGTGCCGGACACGGTCGCCGGCCAGGTGGAGCAGCAGGTCTACTACGCCGCCTACGACCGCGGGGCCTTCTGGGGCGCCAACCGCGCCGACATCGAGAAGCTCGCCGGCGGGAACCCGTCCTGGAACACCGGCGTGGACTACCGGACGCTCTTCGCCCGCTCCAGCCAGAAGGCCCTGGTGAAGCGCGCCTACCATGAGGCCGGTCTGAGCCTCCGCGACGACCTCGCGCGCCTGAACGCGGCGCCGCGCATCAAGGCGGACCCCGCCGCCGTCCGCTACCTCAACCGCTACGGCACCCCGTCCGGCCGCACGCCCCGGCCGGTCATCACCCTGCACTCGACGGGCGACGGCAACGTCCCGCCGGAGAACCAGCGCTGGTACGCCGCCCAGGTACGCGACCCGGCCAACCTCAGGCAGCTCTACGTCGACCGCGGCTACCACTGCTCCTTCACCGCGTCCGAGGAGATCGCGACCCTGCGAGCGCTCCTCACCCGGATCGACACCGCCCATTGGCCCGACACCCGGCCGGCGGCACTCAACCGCTTCGCCGCCACTCTCGGCCCTGACACCCAGACGGTCTTCGACACAGACCCCCAGCCCGGTCTGCAGCCCGCGTCCCCGTCCTTCATTCAGTACCACCCCGGCCACTACCTGCGTCCGTAACCGGCTCCACCCACAGAGGCCATGGTCCGCGGGGGCGAACCATGGCCTCTGTGCGATGAGTTCGGCGACCGGGCGGAGTCCACACGTCAAGACCCTGCGGACCCTGGAGGAGCCATGACCGCCAAGGCACTACCGCCCGTCGTGGACGCCGCGACCTGGCAACGCCACCTCGACGAGCTGCGCGCACGCGAGAAGGCCGCGACCCGCGAACTCGACGCGATCGCCGCCCAGCGCCGCCGCCTGCCGATGGTCGAGATGCCCGACTACACGCTGGAAGGCGAGGAGGGCCCGGTCAGCCTGGCCGAGATCTTCGACGGCCGGTCCCAGCTGATCGTCTACAACCACATGTGGTTCCCCGGCGAGGAGTGGCAGTGCCCGGGGTGCACGGGCTTCACGTCCCAGTTCACACGGCTGGAGTTCCTGGACGCCTACGACGCCCGGTTCGTCGTCGTCACCCAGGGCCCGATCAAGGAGGCCCTCGCCTACAGGCAACGCGTCGGCAACAAGATGACCTGGTACTCCACCGCGAACAGCCCGTTCGGCGCCGACGTGGGCGCGCCTCCCGGCGGCGGCTTCGCGGTCAACGTCTTCCTGCGCGACGGCGACACCGTCTACCGCACCTGGCACACCAACGGCCGGGGCACCGAACAACTGAGCCACGCCTTCCCCCTGATCGACCTGCTCCCCTACGGCCGCCAGGAAGAGTGGCAGGACGTCCCCGAAGGCTGGCCCCAGTCCCCCACCTACTCCCGCTGGCCCAGCTCCGAGGAGATAGCCGCCCACTACGGCCAGGACGCCTGACAGCGCCGCACGCCCGCCCCGGGAAGAGCCTTCGACGCGAAGCCCGGGGCGGGGCATGATCCCCACCGTGCATCAGAACGGCGCTCGTCCCGGGCGGTACACGCTGACCGACGAGGACGGCCACGTCTGGGGAACATGCCCCACGGTGGACGGACTCTTCAGGAACCCCCGGCGCGGCACGTACGAACTCTTCGGCTGGGCCCCAGAACGCGCCGAGCTTCCGGACTGGCTGGGCCGCCGAGATGGCTGGCGCCGACCGACGACTCTCTCGGCCCCTGGCTGCTGGAGGACGCGGAGAGCGCAGGGCGGTTCCCGGACAGCCTCGCGCTCACCGGCCTGGACGACTACGAAGGCCCACCCGAGGCCTACACGGGCCCACTCCGAGTGCACAACGGTCATCAGTGGTTGGGCTCCTGCCGTGAGCTCGTCCGCATCGTCCCGGCCGAGCAGGCGGCGCCCCTACCGCGACCGCCCGCCGGGTCACGCCTACGCAGTCGACGGCCGGCACATCACCGACGAACCGGGCCTCTACCTGGCACTCGGCGAGGCCGTGAACGGCCCGGGCGGCTACTTCGGCGGCTGCCTGGACGCCCTGGCCGACTGCCTTAGCGGCGACTTCGGCTACACGGCCCCGGCCACCCTGCTCTGGCACGACGCCTCGACCGCCCGCGAGCACCTGTCCCAGATCCTGACCCGGAGGGCCAGCCCTTCGACCTGCTCGCCGAGGCCCTCGACGTACTGGCCATGGGCGGAATGCGCGTCACCCTGGCATGATCCGGACCTACCGCCCGCCGTGTGAGACTGGAGGCCCATGGGTTACTGGATGTGGCTGACAAGGTACGACGGCGCCGAGGTCGCGGCCTTGCTCGATCATCCGCACGGCTTGCACGCGGGCCTCAGGCGGCTACGGACCGTCTGGGACGACCTGCCCCTCGAACTCGGCTACGACCCGTCCGGCTCCCTGGGAAAGCTAGAGGAGATAGACACCCACCGAGCCTGGGACGCCCTGCACGTCCTGCTGACCGGCCAACCGAACGAGGACTACGAGCGCGCCTCCGGAGACCCGCCCGCCCGCGACGCGGTAATGGGCGGCCTCGTCATGAACGAAACCGGCGAAGGCTCCCTCCTGCACATTCCCCGCCTCCTGCGCCCCGACCAGGTGCGCGCGGTGGACGTTTTCCTGCGCGGCCTGGACCGCGACGCGCTGATCCGCGACCGGCACGCATTCCTCAAGGAGACCCAGCCCTACTCGTTCGAGGGCTGGGGACGCCTCCAGAGCGGCGAATCCTGGGACATGGTGGAACACGGCGTCCTGGCGAACACCTTCGACACCGTCCGAGACTTCTACTCCCGCGCCGCCACCGCCGGCAACGCCGTCATCAAGGAAATCGTCTGACCGCGACTGTCCTGGTCCCGTGGCCTTGGCCACGGGACCAGGCAATGCAGGGACCGGCCGGGTAAGCCGGCCCCGGTTGGATACCCGCATGGACCTCGCAGCCCCCGCAGGCGATCTAGTGACGCTTCAGACGGACGACGCCGTGGACGATTCCGCGAACGAGGACGCCACCGGCGCCCCCGCCGACGAAGCCACCGGCGACGCCGCCGCCGACTCCTCCGAGGAAGCCGCCGAAGCCGCCCAAGGCACCCGTCAGGACGCCGCCGACCACGACGGCTATGGTGCCGCCGATGCCCCAGGCGACGGTGCAGGCGATGCCCCTGGCGACGCCGCTGATGGCGTTCCACGACTCGTCGCCGGCGGTCGAGTCAGCGAAGAGGACGCCGATCACGACGGCGACGATGCCGGCGGCGACACCGGCCGAACCGCCCCCGAGGACGCCACCGACGACGCCGCTGAGGGCGATGCCGCCGAGGACGCCGAGGACGATGGCGGTAACGGAAAAGCGAGGGTTCATGACATCGGTCTCCTTTGCGCGAACACCCGTGGCGATCACGAGCGTCCCGGAGTACCGTCCCTCGGCCGACTCGCCGGACAACCCCGGGGAGGCGTTCCCCGGAGTTTTCGCGGACCAGACTGACCGCAGACCAGCGCGGCTCACCAGGGCCGAAGACGAACAGGCCGATGGTGGCGGCCATGGCGACGACCTTGAACCACACGCCGCCGGCGCCGGAGGTCGTAGCGGTCCGGTCCGCGGCCCCGAAAGACTTCTTCCTAGGCGTTTATTGGCCATCTCTGGTTCCATACGAATCTGACGCTCAGGCGAGGGCACCGGCGATACACCGACGGAACGGACGAATAATTCTGCGAAACAGTCTGGGGTCCCCACGCCACCAGGGCCCTAGGGCCCCAAAAGTTCTCCAGCACTTTGAGGCCCTTCAGCCCTCCACACAAATAATCCCCCCGAGTAATTTCTCCACAAGTTACCGAAGGGGAGATGAAAAATGCCGATCACCATCCCGGGCAAGGCCGCCTTCGCCGCCGCCGGCCTCGTCATGACGACCGGCCTGGCGCTGGTGGCGTGCGACGCGATGCCCGCTCAGGAGACCAAGCTGAGCGCCGGGGGCACAAAGACCGCCCAGGCGGCCCAAAGCCTCACCGCCGCGCAGATCGCAGCCGGCGCCACCCGCGTCGGCGGAGACTCGGCGAACACGCCCGTCTATCTCATCAAGGGATACCGGCAGAAGGTCACCGACACCGGATGCGCCGACAAGTGGAGCAGCGCGGTGAAAGCGATGCGCGGCTGGGGCTGGACGGGCAAATTCCATCGGGTCGGCTACTACTCGACCGACGACCCGAAGAACTGCGTGCGGATCGCCAAGGGATCGACTGACACGTCCATCAAGGATCTCGGCAGGAAACTCGCCCAGAACATCTACAAGAACTACTCGTCCAAGGGCCAGACCGTCGACATCGTCGCGCACTCCATGGGCGGCCTGGTCGCCCGCGCCGCGATCGCCGGCTACGCGCGCCACGAGCCGGGCTGGCCGCCCAAGCTGCTGATCCAAGACGTGGTCACGCTCGGCACTCCGCACCAAGGCGCCATCGTGTCGGCGTTCTGTTCGTCCGACAAGCAGTGCCGGGAGATGAGCGGGACGAACTCGTTCATGAACTGGATCGGCACGCAACTCCCCCAGGCCGACGGCGGCACCGACTGGACGCTGGTCGCCACCGACCGGGACCAGGCCGTCAATTCCTCCAGCGCCGCGCCCGCGTCCATCGGAGCCCAGCACCGAGTGCGCTATGCCCCGATCGCCGGTCTCCGGCACAGCGACCTGCGCGACAGGGTCTCGGGCCACTACCGGCTGAACTACAGCCTCAACGACGCCGGTTGGAAGCACATCCGGAACGGCGCACCGCCCATCCGCGTGGCCATGGACGCCATCTACTGGTCCAACAAGTGGTGACCCAGGGCTCCCTTGCCGTGAGTGCGGTCAGTCAGACGGCTGGGCAGGACCGACGTCCCAGGTGAGTACACCGTCTTCCACAACCTGGGGCAGGTGACTGCGATGCTGATACAGGCTCTGCCCGGACTCCAAGCTGGTGGCGATGGCGGCCATCATCTCCGAAAGTGAGGAGAAGCCCACGGACGACTCCACACGATCGCACTCACGGATCGCCCCTGGTCGCCCTCCAGCACGTTGGTCGACGGCCCAGTGAACACCTGAGTCTGCGCTGGAGGCGAAGCACACCCACGATGGATGCCACCACGGATCCAGACCGTCTTCATCCTCGTCTTCCGCAGGGTCTCCAAGGACCCGCATGTGACCGTCGTAGTCGTCTTCGATCTCTTCCAGAGACAGCAGTCTGGTCCACATGGGCAGGAAGTGGGCGATACCTTTCCGGTTCGCCTGGCCGATCTCCGGGTCGGTCGTCCCGTTATGGCGCAGCAACAGAGTCGCCAGGTCAACCGGTACGGGCACGCCCATCCGTGTGAAGGCGTCGCCGATTTGCTCGGAGGTGGCCGGAGGGTTGAGCGTCTGATAACTGGCAGGAGCGTGCTCGGCAAGCCACACATCGATCCGGTGCAACGATTCCACAAGAGCCGGGGTCCTGATCACGCCGCGAATACTGCCAACCGCCGCCGACAACCGAGCCGCCGACGCCCCCGTTACCGTTCTCACGTCCCCACCCCGGCGGGAAGCCAGGTCTGCCCCACCTCGCCGACCTACCACCCCTCCGCACACCGGCGCCCGAGCAGCATGGCGAACTCCCTGGCAGCATCACCACCGTGAACAAGCTCGACCTGGACGCCTTCTCGGCCGCCGTCCAAGAACGCGGCCCCATCTGGGAGTCAGAGAACGTTCAATGGCGCCTGACCATCGGCCCGGCCCGCGACAAGTCCGCAGCATGGGTCACCTGCGAGAACACCCAACGCGCGGTCCAGCTCACCGTCTGGACCAGCGGCGAGGCCGAACTCGATGTCGGCGACTTCCTCACCGGCGCCACCAATAGCACCCACTACGACCTCAATACCCGGCAGGACCTCGACGACTGCCTTGACGACCTCACCCGACGACTGAACGCTCCGCACAACCGTTGACGAACTCCATAGCCCGACCGCCGTGGGGCAGGCCGCAGGACGGCGCGACGCTGCGCGACCCGACATGCACGTCAGCGTGGGTGTCTACCCCGACCGTGACCATCACGCCTATCCCGTCCCGCTGAGCAACCGCCGCCACGACGCCTCCTTGCCCCCAAACTAGGGGAGAACATGCCGCCGGTCACGGCCACGCGGGCAACACCGCGACCGGAGATCGATCAAGCCCCTATCGAGCCACATCCTCCTCACAGTGCGGCCTCTGCGGGCCGACCCTGGACCCGTTGACGTCCACCAGGAGCAGGTTGCCGAAAGACTCTCCGACGGAGGCAGCGGCGGGAAGGGCGAGCCTCTGAAGGCTTCCCTGGCCGGGGGATTCCGGGCCAGGGGCGTCATCGGCGCTACCTGCGGAGACGGGTGAGGCGCTGCCCCGGTTGCAGTGTCCTACGCGCTGACGTGCGACCTGGAGCCCGGCTCGGTGAAGACGATGGCTGTTCAGGCCGTCATGGCGCGCAGTCCTCCTCTCCCTCTGGCGTTCCCGGCGATTTCGCTGACAGTTAAGTACGCGGCTCAAAGCGGGTCGATCTATGCAAACGAGAGGAAAGGACATGTCACGATCACCATGTACCAGGGCGAACGAAGCGCTTCGGGTGTTGATAGCGACGAATGAGCCCTGGGCCACCTACCACGTGCAACCATTGCTCGCCGAGGCCGAACGGCGCGGCTGGCAGCTGACTCAGGTGGTGCCCGACAAGTCGCGGATCAAGCCCGGGGATCCGGTGCCGACCGCGACACCACAAACGGCTCCGGCGGCTGACCTGCTCGTGGTCGCCGGGGCCGATGACTGGCCGGTGGAGGTCGCCGGTCGGTTTCCGAGGCTGCCCCTGGCCGCCAGCGAGCTCGCCTATCTGGGGCCGCGGCAAGTCGTTGGCGCCCGGAAGTTGCGCCCGCGGCTGCGAACGATCACCGCCGCGTCGCGAGCGGCGGCCGATGCGTTCGCCGACTATCTCGGCACGGGGCGGGGGACGGTAACCGTCGTTGGTTCCCCGCAGACCGATGATTTGCCGGAGCGGGTGCCCGAGCCGGGGCTGGTACTGGTCCTGACGAGCGTCACCCGCCCCGACCCGACCGGGGAAGCGGCACCCGGCACCGCTCTCCTGCTGGCGGCCGCAGAGAGACTGCGGACGGACGGAAAGCGGATCATGGTCGGTCTACACCCGAGGGAGAACCCGGCGCTGTGGGCCCGATACGAGATCAGCCAGGTTCCGTCGCTGAACGCCTCGGCACGGGCTGAGGCGACGATCGGGATTCCGGGAACGGCGTTCCCCCTGATCGCCGCCGTGGGCACACCTCTCGTGGGGTGCACAGATCCCGCGCTGAAGGTTCCCGACTATCTGCTCACGGTCTGTTCGTCCACCATCGATGATGCTGCGCTCGCGGTATCCGCGGTGGACGATGCTCGGCTTCCGGCGTCTGAGACGCTGCGGGACAGCATCGGGCCGGTCGGCGGGTCGGCGGGTCGCCTGTTCGACGCCTGGTCGAGGGCGGCATGTGGTGATGTCGCCTGACATCGCACCATTTACCCGACTAGAGGCGGGAGGGGCTTCCCCTCCCGCCTTACCCTTTCCGACCGCCCTTCCCCCGAACGCGTCCCCAGACCCAACCGGCTGCAGATCCGGCCGGTGATGGAACAGGGCGCTACCGCGATGGAGGGATCAGGAGCCGTAGTCACCCAGTTGGTCACTCACAAGCTTAAAGGCCATGATCCGCGAGAGCGGATCATGGCCTTGACGTGGGTGGGCGCGGCAGGTTTCGAACCTGCGGCCACTCGCTTGCAAGGAGCCGTGATCATTTGCCCAGCCGCCCTGACCTGGGCCTCGGCAACACGTCCGGGACGGCGCACGCTCTCCGTCCACAGACCTAATGGCGCGCTAATGGCACGGACACGCGACAAGATCACACAGCCTGATCAAGGTCCTGAGCTGCTACGCCCCACAGCTCCCGCGCTCTCGTCTGGCACGCAAGTGGCACGGGGCCGCCCTCCCGCGTGGCACGCACACCGCCGCCCCCGCGGCGACCGTCACAGGCGCGCCCCGGGCTTCTCAGAGCCGGAGTGCCCCCGCCGGAGGCAATCCTGTGCCAAGTCTTCTATGTAGGCCCGCGGCATGCCGAGATCACCAGAGCCAATTGATCCCGAACATGAGGCGAACCAGGGTCGCGTGGCCGTGTGGTTGAGTCCGGAGGATCTGGAGTGGCTGGCCTCTCGCTGCATGTGCTCTGATGCCACTCCCGATGAGGAGCGGCGTCGGTGCGCTCGCGTTCGGTTTCGTGCCCATGCCGCACTTCATAAGGCGGGTGTGAAGCGCGACAGTTCCCCGATCAATGATGGATGATGCGGCCGCGCGGCCCGGCGCGGCCGTCCGGTGACCGGCGCCCACGCCGCACGCTCCGGACGGCCTGGCGCGGGG
>NZ_JBFARL010000276.1:0-8591 GCF_040674655.1 Actinomadura sp. NPDC049753
CAGCCCGTCGCCGCCGCCGTCACCCTGGTCTGCTGCGGCGGATTCGCCGTCGCGGGCGGGCTGTTCGCGGCGGGGCGGACCGCCCGGCGCACCGGCGCGGCGTTCGTCGCCGCCGCCGCGGCGTGGGCCGTCACCTGGGCGGCGGCCTGGAACGCGGGCGCGGCTCCGCTGGTGTCGGTGTTCGCCCAGTCGGTGTTCTTCCTCGCCGTCGGCATCGGCGTGCTGCTGTACCCGGCCGGGCGGCTGGAGGGCGCCGCCGCGAGGCTCTGGACCGCCGCCGCCGTTCTGATCATGATCGGCGGGCAGGCGCTGCTGTGCGCCGTCTCCCGCCCGGCCTGGAACGGCTTCGCGGCGTCGGCGACCTGGCCGGCGCTGCGGCCCGGGCACGAGGTGTTCCACGGCGTCCAGCGGGGCCTGGCGGGCGCGATGGCGGTGCTGGCCGGCGCGCTCGTGGTGATCCTGGTGGCCCGCCTGCCGCGCACGGGGCGGCTGGACCGCGCGCTCGCCGTCCCCGTCGCGGTCGCCGTGACGTTCGGCGTCACCGGCGCCCTGGTGGTCCAGAGCACGCTCATCGGCAGCGACCCCGACCTTGCGGACGTGCTGGACGTGTACCTCTTCCAGGGCGTCTTCGCGACGGTGCTGCCGCTGGCGTTCCTCGGCACCGCGCTGCGCGCGCGGCTGGCCGAGCTGACCGTCGCCGAGCGGATGCAGCGCCTGCTCGCCGACCCCGTGTCGGTGGCGCGCGTCCGCGACGCGCTCCGCGCCGTCCTGGGCGACGGCACCCTGGACCTGTGGATGTGGGCGGACGGCGGCTACGTCGACGTGGACGGCCGCCGCATGAGCGACGCGCCCGGAGGCGCGGCGGGACGCTGGCGGCACCGGGTCCGCACGTCCGGCGGCGAGCCCCTCGCCACCGTCGACCTCGCCGCCGCGCTCCGCGACCACGAGCCGCTCGTCGAGGCGGCGCTGGTCGCGGGCGGCCGCGCGCTGGAGACCGTCCGCCTCCAGGCCGCCGCGCAGGCCAACCTGGAACGGGCGCGCGAGGCGCGCGAGCGCCTGGTGCGGATCCAGGCGGCCGAGCGCGAGCGGCTCGCCGCCGACCTGAAGTACAGCGCGCAGCAACGGCTCCACGCCCTGGAGGAGATGCTCGTCCGGCTGGAGGCCGCGGCGGCCGACCCGCGGGCCCGCGAGCAGGCCCGGACCTGCCGCGCCGAGCTGGCCGAGGCGGTCGCCGAGCTTGAGGCCCTGGCCCGCGGCATGCACCCGGCGATCCTCGCCGACGCCGGGCTGGCCCCGGCGATGGAGCTGGTCGCCACCCGCACGCCCGTGCCCGTCCATCTCGACATGCCCGCGGACCGGTTCCCGCCCGAGATCGAGTCGACGCTCTACTTCGCGCTCTGCGAGGCCCTCACCAACGCCCTCAAGCACGCCCGGGCCGACGCGATCCACCTGACCGTCCGCCCGGGACCGGGCGGGATCGCCGCCGAGGTCCGCGACGACGGCGTCGGCGGCGCCGCCCCGGACCCGGGCGGCGGCCTGGCGGGTCTCACCGACCGGGTCCGCGCGCTGCGGGGGCGCGTCACCGTCGAGAGCCCGCCCGGTGAGGGCACCGCGGTCCGCATCGTCCTGCCGTCCGGAGAGGGCGCCTGACCCCGCCGCGACCCGGCGCGCGGTCAGGAGGGGGTGTTGCGGACGATCGGCAGGAGGTAGCGGCGGGCGAAGGCGCGGGCGCCCGCGTCGTCGAGGGGGATGTGGCCGTCCGGGGTGAGGACGAGGGAGTGCGTGAGGCGGACCAGGATCTCCGCGACGACCTCGGGGTCGACGTCCGCCGGGGCGGCGCCGAGGCGCTGCGCGGTGCGCAGCCGGCCGGCGAGGTAGCCGCGGGCGGCGGCGAGCAGGGGGCCGGCCTTGACCGTGGAGTGCGGCAGGAACAGCTCGGGTTCGACGAACATGAGGCGGGTCATGAGCCGCTGCTCCCGGCTGATGCGCAGGGTGACGGCGAAGCCCTCGACGAGGCGCTCCTCCAGGGTGGGCAGCGCCGCGACAGCCTCGTCCAGCTCGGCGAAGAAGCGCCGCGCCTCCCGGAGCAGGACGCCGGTGACGAGGTCGTTCTTGGTGGGGAAGCGGCGGTAGATCGTGGCGCGGCCGAGGCCGGACTCGCGCGCGACGTCGTCCATGGTGGTGCGGCGCGGCCCGTAGGTCTCGAAGGACCGCAGGGCGGCGTCCAGGATGCGGTCGGTCTGCGGCTCGCTCTCGGGGCCGCCGGTGAGCAGGCTCCGCAGGAGTTCGTCGTCGCTCGTCATCGTGCGGCCGACTCTAGCCGCCGCGCGCCCGCCCGTCCGAGCGGAGGGCGCGGGCGGCGACGGGGGAGACCCGCAGCGGGGCCGGGGTCGCGGCGTGGGCGAGCCGCGCGCCGCGCGCGAAGACCTCGAAGCGGCGCTGGTCGGACCTCGACCAGCGCAGGCCGAACCGCGCTCGCAGGACGGGCGGGAGCGAGGCGATGCCGGTCGCGCGCAGCAGCCGCGTCGGCGGGAGCGCGAGCCCCGTCCAGGCGGCCCTCGGCAGCGGCCAGAACGGGGGCGGCGGCAGCGGCTCGCGGTCGAGCCGCATGAGCTGGTCGACGGTCGCGTTGCGCTCCAGGCGGTCCTCGACCATGCCGTCGAAGTAAGCGCGGAAGGCGGCCGGCCCGTCCGGCAGGTGCCGTCCGGTTCCGCGACGCCCGCGCCCACCACGGGGTGCGCGACCTGGAGGAGCAGGGTGGACCTGCTGGTGAACACGCCGCGCCAGTCGCCCGCGTAGCGCCAGGTGAGAGACGAGGGGCCGGGGATGGCGCCCGCCGGTCGCGGATCCGGGGGGCGGGGAGTCGAGGCGTCGCATGGGCCCTCGCCGTCGGTGAGACGATAGTACGGATTTCGTATCACCGTACGGGAGCGGGGGGCAAGGGCCCCGAACGCGGCACGCGGGTTCAGCGTGCGGAGAGCGCTTCGAGGGCCTGCTCGGTGGTCGGGTGGGCGATGAGGTGCCGGTCCAGGCCGCTGCGTTCGATGATCGTGCGGAACCGGCGCTCCGGGCGGGCGAGGACGAACTCGCCCCCGGCCGCGTGGGCGGCCTTCCAGAGAGTGATCATCGCGTTCAGCCCCGAGGAGTCGCAGAAGGTCACCTCGCCGACGTCCAGGACGATCAGCGGCGGCCCGCTCATGGCCCGCATGTCGGCCAGGACGTGCTCGCGCAGCGCGTCGGCCGTGAGGATCGTGAGCTCCCCCTCCGCCTCTACGAGCAGGCACGGGCCGCGGACGTCGCTGCGGACGCGCAGCGGATCGACGGGGGTCCCCTCCGGCGTCTGGCCGGCTCCGATGGACATGACGATCACCTCCCGTAGTCGCAAGGTTGCGGAGTACCCGTGAAAGGAGAGGTCATGCCGGTTCCCGGGCGGGCCTGCCGGCGCCCGCCCGGGAACCCCGGCGGGGCGGGGCTCAGGCGACGTCGCGGCGGCGGAAGGCGGCCAGCCCGGCCGCGGTCGGGGCGGCCGCCACCGCGGTGAGCGCGAGGAGGGGGAGCGGGCCGGCGTCGCCGCCGGGCAGCTTCGGGGTGTGGGTGAAGGGGGACAGGTCCATCACCGCCTGCGGGAGCCCCAGCAGCGGCCCCACCTGGCCGAGGAGCAGGAAGACGGCGAGGATCCCCCATCCGGCGGCCGCCGCGCGGGGGAGTGCGCCGAACAGCAGCATCGCGGTGGCGGCGACGACCCAGACCGCCGGGAGTTGGGCCAGCGCCGCGCCGAGCTGGCGCGGAACCTGACCGGTCAGGTCGCCGGAGCGGGCGCCGTGGACCAAGCCCACGGCCAGGCCGGTGGCGGTGAGCATGACGACCGTCCCCGCGACGGTGTTCGCCAGGCCGGCCACGGCCCAGCGGGTGCGGCCGACGGCGGTCGCGAGCACCGGCTCCAGGCGCCCGCCGCTCTCCTCGGCGCGCAGCCGCAGGACGCTCTGGACCGCGTAGGCCGCGGTGAACAGTGCCATGAGCCCCATGGCCGTGGCGAGGAACGCGTCCGCGATGTCCTGCTGGCCGCCCATCTTGCGGATGTCGTCCAGCACGGCGTCGCTGCCGTTGACCAGGTCGCCGACGCCGTCCGCGACGCCGCCGATCGCCAGCCCGTACACCAGGAACCCGGCGGACCAGCCGAGCAGCGTGCCGCGCTGCAGCCGCCACCACAGGGTGAAGGGGCCGCGCAGGGACGGCGGGGCGTGCGCGGGGCCGAGGGAAGGGGCGAGGACCCCGGCGCCGAGGTCGCGCCGCTCGGTCAGCAGGTAGGCGGCGGCGACCAGCAGCGCGAACGCGGCGAGGGGAAGCAGCAGGACGGCCCACTGCTCGTCCGCGCACGGCCGGACGCGCTGCGCCCAGCCGATCGGCGACAGCCACGACAGCCAGTGCGCCGAGCCCGCGTCGGCCACGCCGCGCAGCAGGTAGGACGCGCCGAGGACGGCGAACGCCAGGCCGTTGGCCAGCCGGGAGGTCTCGGCGAGCTGGGCGGTGAGCGCCGCGACGCCGGAGAACACCAGCCCCGCGCCGAACCACGACAGGCCGAACGCGACCGACCCGGCCGCCGGCATCCCGAAGAGGATCATGACGAGGGCGGCCACGGCCGCCAGGGCGCCGGCGGCGGTCACGGCGGTCAGCAGGGCCGCGGTGAGCGGCGCGCGGCGCCCGACCGCCGCCGCGCCGACCAGCTCCAGCCGGCCGGCCTCCTCCTCGGCGCGGGTGTGCCGGACGACCAGCAGGACGCACATGACGCAGGTGAACGCGGCGCCGGTCGCGCCGATCCGCCACGCGCTGAGCCCCGCGAAGCCGCCGTCGTTCAGGACGGGCCCGTAGAGCGCCCGCGTGGAGGGGTTGTCGTTGATGCCGCGCGCGAAGCTCGCGAGCGCCGACGGCGTGTCGTACTCGTGCTTGAAGCTGTAGACGGTGCTGGAGACGAGCGCGGTCAGCCCGTAGATCCAGGCGGGCACCATGACGCGGTCGCGGCGCAGCCAGATCTTCATCAGCATGCCGGTGCCCGCGAGGCCGCGGTCGCGGCCGGCGGCCCGCGCCGGGGCGTGCAGGGTGGTGGCGGTCATGACGCGGCCTCCCCGGCGAGGTCGTCCTCGTAGTGGCGCAGGAACAGCTCTTCGAGCGTGGGCGGCCGGCTCGTCAGGGTGCGCACGCCGATCCGGGTGAGCTCCTTGAGCGCGGCGTCCAGCTCGGGGGTGTCGACCTCGAACGCGATGGTGGTGCCGTCGATGCGGACGTCGTGCGCCCCCGGCAGCGGGACGCCGTCCGGGACGGCGGCGAGCTCGGCGTGGATCGACGTGCGGGTCAGGTGCCGCAGCTCGTCGAGCGTGCCGGTCTCGACCGTCCGGCCCTTGCGGATGATGGTGACGCGGTCGCAGAGCGCCTCGACCTCGCTGAGGATGTGGCTCGACAGCAGGACGGTGCGCCCGCCGCGCCTCTCCTCCCGGACGCACTCCTGGAAGACCTCCTCCATGAGCGGGTCGAGGCCCGAGGTGGGCTCGTCCAGGATGAGCAGCTCCGCGTCGGACGCGAACGCCGCGACGAGGGCGACCTTCTGCCGGTTCCCCTTGGAGTAGGCGCGGCCCTTCTTCTTCGGGTCGAGCTCGAAGCGGCCGAGCAGCTCGTCGCGCCGGCCCCCGTCGAGCCCGCCGCGCAGCCGTCCGAGCAGGTCGATGACCTCGCCGCCGGACAGGTTCGGCCACAGCGTGACGTCGCCCGGGACGTAGGCGATGCGGCGGTGCAGGGCGGTGGCGTCGCGCCACGGGTCGCCGCCGAGCAGGCTCGCGGCGCCGGAGTCGGCGCGCATCAGCCCGAGCAGGATGCGGATGGCCGTGGACTTCCCGGCGCCGTTCGGGCCGAGGAACCCGTGCACCTCGCCGGGCGCCACGCGCAGGTCGAGGCCGTCGAGCGCGCGCGTCGGGCCGAACGTCTTGACCAGGCCTTCGGCCCGGATCACGTCAGTCATCGTCGTCTCCCTTGAGACCGGCCTCGTACCGGTCCATCGCCGCGTGGGCGCGCGCGACGGTGTCCCGGTCGAGCATCCGGTCGTCGAAGATCTCCAGGATCGCGCGGCGCAGCCGCAGCGACCCCTCGGGGGTGAAGGTGTCGGTGCCGAGGACCCGGCTGAGGTGCTGGTGCAGCACCTCGATCCCCGTCGTCATCGCGACGATCGCGGCGGCGTAGGCCCGCGCGTCGCGGGTGGTGGGCGACGCGGTCCCGGGCGGCGGGTCGGCCAGGTACCGCTCGGTGACCGCGACCAGGTCGTCGAACATGCGGGCCGCCGCCGCCGAGCCGTCGACGAGCGCGCGGGCCAGGTAGCGCCGGACGGGCAGGTCGGTCCGGACGGTCGCGGCCAGGAAGCCGGGGTCGCCCATCGCCTCGCCGGCGGCCGTCGAGCTGAGCCGGCGGACCGTGTCGAGCGCGTAGGCGTCGCACGCCTCGCGCAGTTCCTCCTTCGAGCCGAAGTGGTGCTGGACGAGCCCGACCGACACCCCGGCGGCCTCGGCGATGCCGCGGAACGTCGCGCCCTTCGTGCCGTGCTCGGCGAACTGCAGCAGCGCCGCGTCCCGGATCTTCGCCCGCGCCGTCAGGTCCTCGGGCGCCGGGCCCGCGGTCCGGCCGGTCCTCGCCATCCCCGCCTCCAATACGAACGTTCAATTTCCAATACGAATGTATACCATACGTCTGTATTGTCAATGGGTGCGAGCGGGCGGTGTCGGGCATTGAGGGGGCGAGTTAGCTTAGGCTAGCCTTACCACGTGCCTCCCCCCGTGCGAGAACGCCCGCCGAGAACCCCGGAACGGCGGGGGCCGTCGCGCGCTGCGCATCCGTGGGGGCTGGGCCTGCTGGCGGCGGTGCTGCTGCTGACGGTCGGGGCGAGCCTCGCGATCGGTGCCGGAGACGTCCCGCTCGCGGACGTGCTCCCCGGCGTGCTTTCCCCGGACGACGGCTCCCGGGCGCAGCTGATCGTCCACGAGCTGCGGCTGCCCCGCACGCTCCTCGGCGTCGCCGTCGGCATGGCGCTCGGGCTGGCGGGCGCCGTGATGCAGGCGCTCACCCGCAATCCGCTCGCCGAGCCGGGCCTGCTCGGCGTGAACGGCGGCGCGGCCCTCGCGGTCGTCCTCGTGATCGGCGCGTTCCGCGTGGACGACCTGCTCGTCTACGTGTGGGCGGCCTTCCTGGGAGCGGCGGGCGCGGCGGCCCTGGTCCACCTGATCGGCGCCCGGGGGCGCGGCGGCGCGTCCCCGGCGCGGCTGGTGCTCGCCGGAGCGGCCGTCAACGCCGTCTTCAGCGCGATGACGGCAGGCGTGATGCTGTTCACCCCGCGCACCTTCGGCGGCTTCCGGTTCTGGCAGGTCGGCACGCTCGGCGGCCGCGACGTGCCGGTCTTCCTGCGCGTCCTGCCGTTCATCGTCGCCGGGACGCTGCTCGCGCTGGCGCTCGCCCGCCCGCTGAACGCCCTCGGCCTGGGCGAGGACGCGGGCCGCGCGCTCGGCTCCCGTCCCGGCAGGACCAGGGCGCTCGGGGCGCTCGCGGTGGTGCTGCTGTGCGGGGCGGCCACGGCGGCGGCAGGGCCCATCACCTTCCTCGGGCTGGCCGTCCCCTTCATCGTCCGGACGGCGGTGGGCCCGGACCAGCGGCTCGTCCTGCCCTACTCGCTGCTGCTGGCGCCCGTCCTTCTGCTCGGCGCGGACATCCTCGGCCGCGTCGTCGCGCCCGGAGAGCTGGAGACCGGCATCGTCACCGCGTTCCTTGGGGCGCCGCTGTTCGCGGTGATGGTCCGGAGGGGGAGGACGCGCGAGCTGTGAGAGTCGTCCGGGCGGCCGGGGTGTCGCTGCGATGGGAGCCGCGCTCGGCGGCCGTGTGCGGAGCGCTGGCGGCGGTCGCGGCGTGCGCCGCCGTCCTCGTCGTCGGCTCGGGGGAGTTCCCCATCGCGCCGCCGGACGTGGTGCGCGTCCTGCTCGGCAAGGGCGACCCCGCCACTGACTTCATCGTCACGACCCTGCGCCTGCCCCGCGCCGTCACCGGCCTGCTCGCCGGTCTGGCGCTCGGCCTCTCCGGGGCCGTCTTCCAGAGCATCTCCCGCAACCCGCTCGGCAGTCCCGACCTCATCGGCTTCACCACCGGCTCGGCGACCGGCGCGCTGCTGCAGATCCTCGTGTTCGGCGGCGGCGCCGTCGCGGTCACCGCCAGCTCGGTCGCGGGCGCGGTGCTGACGGCGCTCGCGGTGTACCTGGTCGCCTACCGCCGGGGCGGGGGCGTGCACGGCGTCCGGCTCGTGCTGATCGGCGTCGCGGCGGCGGCGATGCTGGAGGCGCTCAACTCCTACCTCATCACCCGCGCCGAACTGCGCGACGCCTACGAGGCCGCGTTCTGGCTGACCGGCAGCCTGAACGGGCGGGACTGGGACCAGGCCGTCCCGCTGGCGCTCGCGCTGGCCGTGCTCGTCCCCGCGGCGCTGCTGCCGGCCCGGTCGCTTGGCATGCCCGGGCCCGCGTTTTGACCTGCGATAGGACGGGTTTCGGGGCTTGGCGGCGTGCGTGGCG
>NZ_JBFARL010000277.1:0-8512 GCF_040674655.1 Actinomadura sp. NPDC049753
GCCCGCCGCCTCGATCGCCGGGCGGGTGCCGCGGGCGCCGCGGGCCTCCAGCGCGCGGCGGAACAGCTCGGCGTGGCCCGCCGCCGTGAACGGCCGGGTGCGGGCGATCCGGAACCGCTGCGGCAGGACGGGGTTGATCTCGCGGATCCGCTCCTCGCCGCCGGCGTCGCACAGCGCCACCAGGTTCAGGTCGGGGTGGACGGCGAGGAGCCGGTGCAGCTCGGCGGCCAGGGCCTCGCCGTTGCCGGGGTCGGCGACGATCCCGTCCAGGCCCTCGATGATCAGCAGCCGGTCGCCGGCGCAGTCGCGGGCGTCGGCGTGCAGCTTGGCGACGGCGTCCGACAGGCGCTGCCCGGCGAACAGGTTGTCGGTGATCCAGTGCGGGTCGCGGCCGAGCGCCAGCGCCCTGCCGAGCTCCTGCGCGGCGTCGCGCTTGCCGGTGCCGTCCGGCCCGCTGATCAGCAGCCGGACGGGGGCGTTGCCGCGGGTGAGCTCGGCCAGCGCCGCGGTCACCTCCGGCTGCTCGACCAGCGACGTGGCGATCTCCGCCCGGCCGCCCGCGGCCGTCCCGGGCGCGGCGTCGGCGGCGGGCACGCTGCGCAGCGTCTCGGTGAGCGGGTTCACGACCCGGCGGCGCGGCGCGTAGAGGCGGCGCAGGTCGGTCTGGAACTGGCCGACCGGGATCCACTCCGCCTTCGGGAACCACGGGTCGCCCGGCAGGCCCTGCACGATCGCGACGAACCGCATCGCCATGTCGAGCCAGCCGCGGCACGCGTCGGCGGCGCCCGCGACGAGCGCCCGGACGAGCCACGCCCGCGTCCGCTCCTGCCACGCGCCCGCCTTGAACCCGCGGCGCTCCGCGGTGAACCGCTGGAGCAGCTCGCCGTACCGGTCCTCGCCGAGCGCGACCGCGAGTTCGGCCGGGACCTGCTCCATGCTGCCCTGCAGCAGCAGGTGGACCAGGTGGACCTCGACGGTCTCCTCGCGCGGCGCGGCCTCCATGAGGTGCTCGTAGGCCGCGAGCAGGCCCGCGCACACCCATTCCAGGTAGCCGACCGGGCCGAGCAGCTCGGGGACGGCCGCGACGATGTCGTCGCCGGCGTGCGCGTGCCAGTGCTCGCGCAGTTCCGTCTTGGGCAGGTTCACGTCGCAGACCGGCGGGTCGTCGTAGAGGCGCAGCAGCGCCTTGCGGCGCTCCTCCAGCGGCTCGATGCCCTCCAGCACCGACAGGCAGTCGCGGGCCAGCTCGATCGCCAGCGCCCGGTCGGGCGCCTCGATGAGCCAGTCCACCGGGGGCCGCCACCGCCCGCCCGGCGCGTCCCAGCGCGTCATGCGGGTGCTGAGCGGGCCGGGGTTGACCAGGTGCCGGTGCAGCAGCCGCTCGGGGAGCTGCGACCACGACCCCGCCTTGATCGCGCCGCCGCCCGGCAGGAACGCCAGCATGCCGAAGATCTCCGCGGTGACGAGCGACGCGGGCAGCGTCAGCAGCTTGTGCTCGTCGGTGGTCAGCTCCACGGCCCGCGGATCGGCCGCCAGCCCGTCGATACGCGCCGAGATCTCCTCGAACAGCCCGTCCGGGACGCGCCACGGGCCGTGCGAGTAGACGTCGAGCACCGGCTCGTCGGTGAGCAGTAGCTCCAGATGCTCCGGCAGCCGCAACGAATACTCCCCAAGAACGTCCAAAACAGGGGTACAGCTTATGTTTTCAAAGAGAGTGCTGTGGTGCCCGCGTCGCACCGCATACGAGGGTCGCGCCGCACAGGAGCGCCGCACCCGCGCTCAGGCCCGGCGGAGCGACTCCACGGCGATCCGGGCGGCGGAGCCGATGACCGCGTCGGCCTCCGGGAGGACGGCGACGGGCAGCGTCGACCTGGTGAAGACCGCCACCGCGTAGCGGGCCCCGTCGGGGTACTCGACCGCGCCCACCTCGTTGCGCAGGGTCGGCAGGGTGCCGGTCTTGCCGCTGACGACGACGTCGTCGTAGGGGAACCCGGACGAGAGGCGGTGCGGCCAGACCTGGAGGCCGAACAGGCGGCGCATCGCCGCCGACTCGGCGGGCGGGGCGGCCTCGTCCCGCCAGATCATCGACAGCAGCCGGGTCATGTCGCGGGGCGTGCTGCGGCTCGTGCGGAGCGGGTCGAGGGCGCGCAGCCGGTCCTTCAGGCCCGGCTCGTCCAGCCGCGCCCAGACCTCGGCGACGCTGCCCGCCCCGGCGTCGGCGAGCAGGGTCTCGTGCAGGTCGCGGCCGTTGCCCTCGATGACGGTGTCGCGGAGCCCCAGGTCGGCGGCCGTCGCGTTGACCGCGTCCAGGCCGACCCGGTCCATGACGACGTCGGCGGCGGCGTTGTCGCTGACAGTGATCATCAGGCAGGTGAGGTCGCGCAGCGACATGCGGACCTCGTCCAGCAGCGCCGACACCCCGGTCGGCCCGGCGGTGCGGTCGTCCGGGCGCAGCGTGACCTGCTCGGTCGGGTCCAGGACGCCCTCGGCGGCCTGCCGGTGGAACGCGACGAGCAGCGGCACCTTGAACACCGACGCGAGCACCACCGGCTCGTCCGCGCCGACCGCGACGTCGCGCCCGGTGTCGATGTCCACGACGTGCAGGAACCCGGTCACGCCCGCCGACCGGAACGCCGCGTTGATCCGTTCGGCCGCGCTCGCCCTCCTGACGGGCACCTCGCTCATGCCAGGAACCCGGAGGACGGGCGCGGGACGACCCGGCGGGCGGGGGCGCGGTCGAGCGGGGTCATGCCGGCCTCGCCGCGCAGCACCGCGGTCGCGACGGCGGTGAAGTCGGCGATGGCGCGCGCGTGCTCGGGATCGCGGGCCCGCCGCCAGGCGCACGACGTCCGCCAGGCGAGCGGCTCGCCCGCCAGCGGCCGCCACACCGCCCCGGCGGTGTCGTCGGTGCGCGGGACGAGGGCCACGGCCGTCCCCGCGAGGACGAGCCCCAGCGCGAACCCCGGATGCCGCGCCTCGTGGACCGCCGCGGGCGCGTACCCGTGCCGGCGGCACCCCGCCAGCACCTCGTCGTGGGCGCCGGGCGCCTCCTCGCGCGGCGGCACGACGACGTCGCGGGTGCCGAGGTCGGCCAGGTGCACCTCCGGGGGCGCGCCCGGTCGCGCGGCGCCGTCGCCGGCGGGCAGCAGCACGCCGAGCGGCTGCGCCAGCATCGGGCCGAGCTCCAGCCCGCGGGCGTCGCACGGGTGCCGCACCACCCCCGCGTCCAGCGCGCCCTCGGCGAGCGCGCGGATCTGCTGGTCGGTGCCCGTCTCGCGCAGGTCGAGCCGAAGGTCCGGGCGGCGCTCCCGGAACGCGGCGATCAGCGCGGCGACCACCCGGCCGCCGAGGTCGCTCGGCAGGCCCGCGCGCACCGTCCCGACCTCGCCCAGCCGGGCCCGCTCGGCGACGGAGTAGATGCGGTCCACGCGGGTGAGGATGTCACGTGCCTCCTCCAGCAGCAGCCCGCCGGGCGCGGTGAGCCGCACCCGCCGGCTGGACCGGTCGAACAACCGCACGCCGAGCTCCTTCTCCAGCCGCTGGATTCGCTGGCTCAGCGGCGGCTGCGCCATGCCGAGACGCTCGGCCGCGCGGCCGAAGTGCAGTTCTTCGGCGACGACGACGAAGCACCGCAGATGCCCGACGAGGTTCACGAGCAGCGATAATACCGAATCGGATATTCATCTGGACCGATATCAATCTTGGACTTTTCGGGCGTCGCCTGGTGTCCTGGTGCCCCCATCGGTCATCCGCGCTCTCGGCGGATCGCCCGGCCGGTGGGCCGGACAGGGGGAGAAGGAGTTCGACGATGCGCCGATCCCGTGTGCTCGCCGTCGCCGCGGTCGTGGCGGCGGTCGTGATCGTGGGGGCGGGGGCGGTGTGGTTCCTGCGCGACGGTGACGATCCCGGGGACGCCGCGAAGCGCTACCTCGCGGCCTGGAGCGGCGGCGACCTCGCCGCGATGAAGGCCCTGACCGACGCCCCGCCCGCCGACTTCGAGAAGCGGTTCACGCAGATGCGGGACGACCTGGGCGCCGTCAGGCAGCGCTACACGGTCGCGTCCGTGGGGCGTCCCAAGGACGGCAGGGTCGGCGGGGCCTACAGCGCCGAGGTGACGCTGGCAGGCGACCGGGTGTGGAAGTACAGCGGGTCGCTTCCGATGGTGAAGAAGGACGGCGACTGGCTCGTCCGCTGGTCGCCGCAGGTGATGTACCCGGAGCTCAAGGAGGGCCAGCGGCTGCGCGCCGCGCGCGCCTGGCCGGACCGCGCCGCCGTCCTCGCGGCGGACGGCAGCGACCTGGCGTCCTCGCCGTCCGGGTCCGCCCGGCAGCTCGCCGGGCAGGTGGGCCCCGTCTCCGCCGAGGCGGCGGGCAAGCTCGGCGCCCCGTATCGCAAGGGCGACCCGGCGGGCGCGGACGGCCTCCAGCAGCAGTACGAGCGGCGCCTCTCCGGCACGCCCGCGCTCGCCGTGCAGATCACGGACGCCGAAGGCGTGCCGGTGAAGACGCTGCAGCGGTTCGGAGGCGCGGCGGGCAAGCCGGTGAAGACGACCATCGACCCGAAGGCGCAGGCCGCCGCCGGGCAGGCGGTCGCGGGGGCGGCCAAGCCGGCGTCCATGGTGGCGCTGCGCCCGTCCACCGGCGAGATCCTCGCCGTGGCGAACCAGCCCGGCGGCTACAACCGCGCGCTCATGGGCCGGTACCCGCCCGGCTCGACGTTCAAGGTCGTCACGGCCGCCGCGCTCGTCGCGGGCGGCATGTCCCCGACGACGAACGTCGCCTGCCCGGCGACCACCGCGGTCGGCGGCCGGTCGTTCCACAACTACAAGCACGAGGACTTCGGGACGGTCCCGCTCCGCGAGGCGTTCGCGCACTCCTGCAACACCACGTTCGCGCGGCTCGCCGTCGACAGGCTCGGCGAGAAGCGGCTGGCTCAGGTCGCCTCCCAGTTCGGGTTCAACGCCCCGATCATCGCGGGGCTGCCCGCCGTCCGCGCCGCGTTCCCCGCTAACAAGGACGACACCGCCTTCGCCGCCGCGTCCTTCGGGCAGGGCGAGGTGCTGACCAGCCCGCTCAACATGGCGAGCGTCGCCGCCGCCGCGGCCGACGGCACCTGGCGCTCGCCCCGCCTGGTCGATCCGTCCCTCGCCGCGCAGGCCGCCGACGCCGGAGGCCGCAGGCCCGAGCCGCCGAAGCGGCTGGAGCCCGCCGTCGAGAAGGCCCTGCACGCCCTCATGCCGGCCGTCGTCAGCGAGGGCACCGCCTCCGGCGTCGACTTCCCGTCCGGCACGGCGGGCAAGACCGGCACCGCGGAGTTCGGCGGGGGCGACAACCCGCCGACCCACGCCTGGTTCATCGGCTACCGCGGGGACGTCGCCTTCGCGGTGATCGTCGAAGGCGGCGGGACCGGCGCCGAGGCCGCGGCCCCCATCGCGGCGAAGTTCCTCAGGGCGCTCTGAGCGCCCCTGCCCGGCGCGCGTCGCCCCTGGCGCCGGACGTCCGCTGCCAGGGGCGATCGCCATGCCCATGCCCTAGCGGAGGGCGCCGGCCAGGACGCGGGCGGTCTCGGCGACGGCCCTGTCGTCGGCCTCGGCCTCGGGGGCGAACCGGTTCGTGGTGATCACGATGACGAGCGGGGCGCCGGCCGGCGGCCAGGCGATCGCGATGTCGTTCGCGGTGCCGTAGGTCCCGCCGGTGCCGGTCTTGTCGCCGACCGTCCAGTTCCTGGGAAGCCCGGCGCGGATGCGCTCGTCCCCGGTGACCGTCGCCTTCATCCAGCCGATGAGCCGCCGGCGGTCGGCCGGGACGAGCGCCGGGCCCGCGGTGAGGGCCCGCAGGTCCCCCGCCCACGGGCGCGGAGCGGTGGTGTCGCGCACCTCGCCCGGCTTCCACACGTTGAGGTCGGTCTCCCAGCGGTCGCCGCGGCTCACCTGGTCGCCGAGCGAGCGGAAGAAGGCGGTGAGCCCGGCGGGCCCGCCGATCTGCCGCAGCACCAGGTTCCCGGCGGTGTTGTCGCTCCGGGTGACGGCGGCGTGGCACAGGTCGGCGACGGTCATGCCGGTGTCCACGTGCTTCTCGGTGACGGGGGAGTACTCGACCAGGTCGTCCCTCGTGTAGGGGATCACCCTGTCGAGCAGCCCGGGGTCGGACTGCCGGGCCTTGCGCAGCACCGCGCCGCACGCCATCGCCTTGAACGTGGAGGCGAACGCGAAGCGCTCGTCCGGCCGGTGGGAGACGGTGCGCCCGGTGCCGGTGTCGATCGCGAAGGCGCCGATGCGCGCGTGGTGGGTCGCCTCCAGGCGGCCGATCTGCCTGGTGACCTTCGCCTGCGCGGGATCGACGGTGAGCGTGGACGTGGCGCCGCGCGGCGCCGCGCTCCGCGCGCCCGGGTCCCCGCCGGAGCCGCAGCCGGCGAGGCCGGCGATCGTCGTCAGGGCGAGAGCGGCGGCGCCGAGCCGCCGGTCGCGCCTGCTGTGGGTCGTCATGCCGGAGAGCAGACCAGAGCCGCGAACGGCATGTCCAATATCGATATGACGTGAGTCTCGATATGCGAACGCATATGCCGGAGCCCTGACCTCGCCGGACGCCGCGGTCAGAGCCAGTCGCGCACCTTGAAGATCACATAGAGGGAGAGGCTGCAGACGACGACGATGACCGTGCTGGCGATGAAGCCGGAGTGCTGGGAGAACCCCGGGTAGGGGACGTTCTGCCCGTAGAACCCGGTGACGGCGGTCGGCACCGCGATGATCGCCGCCCAGCTGGTGACCTTCTTCATCACCTCGTTCATCCGGTTGCCCTGCAGCGCGAGCCGCGTCTCCAGCAGGTCGGCGACGAGGTCGCGCAGGGCGTCGGTCGACTCCCCGACGCGCAGGGTGTGGTCGTAGACGTCCTGGAAGTAGGGGACGAGCGGCGCCGGAACGATCTTCAGATCGCGGCGCAGCAGCGTGTTGAGCACCTCCCGCATCGGCAGCGCGACCCGCCGCAGCGCGGTCAGGTTCTTGCGCAGCCGGTAGCTGCGCTTCTGGATCTCCTTGACCGGGAACGCGTCGTCGAACACGAGGTCCTCGACCTCGTCGGCCTCGTCGTCGAGCGCCTGGACGGCCGTGAGCTGCAGGTCGATGACCAGGTCGAGCAGGCCGTAGAGCAGGAACGCGGCGGTCGGCTCGTCGAACCCGGCGTGCGGGGTCTGGTCCCAGCGCCGGACCAGCGCGTCGACGTCGAACCCGCAGTCCTGCCGGACCGTGACGAGGGCGCGCTCGCTGAGGAAGGCCGACACCTCGTGCATCGCCAGCTCGCCGTCGGTCACCACCGGGACGTAGACGTTGAGGAAGGCGTACCCCTGGTAGCGGTCGAGCTTCGCCCGCTCGTGCCGGGAGACCGCGTCCTCGACGGCGACGGGATCGAGGCCGAGCTCGTCGCTGACCACGTGCAGGTCCTCGCGCCGCGGCGCGCACAGGTCGAGCCAGACGACGACGTCCGGACGCTCCAGGTAGTCGCTCAGCCGTGAGACGGGGAAGCCCTCCGCCTCGATCTCGCCGTCGCGCCAGGCCCGCGTCCGCGGGGGTGCCGAGCCGATCCGGTTGCCCGGATCCTCGTCGAAGTCGGTCTCGGATGGATGGGATCCCATGCGCGCCTTATACCCCTGCTTTCCCAGGAAATGAGGTGCCGGGCCGTCCGGCGCGGTCAGCGGGCACGCGGCGGCGCCGTCGATCCCCGGACGACCAGCTCGCCGGGCAGGACGCCGGAGGCGGGTCGGCGCCCGTCGAGGAGGTCGAGGAGCGCCGCCATGCCCTGCGCGCCCAGTTCCTCGGCCGGCAGCCGGACGGTCGTCAGCTCGGGTTCCAGCGCCGTCGCCAGCAGCACGTCGTCGAAGCCGGTGACCGACACGTCGGACGGGACGTCCAGGCCCAGCGCGCGGGCCGCCTTGTACGCGCCCGCCGCGATCAGGTCGTCGTCGCAGACCAGCGCGGTCGGCGGCTCGGGACCGGTGAGCAGCCGGGTGGCGGCGTCCTTGGCCGAGGCGACGTCGATCGCGCAGCCGGCCCGGAGCAGGACGCCGTCCGGCAGGCCCGCGACGACCTCCGCGAGGGCGTCCGCGCGGGCGTGGAACGTCCACTGGTCCAGGGCGGCGGCCACGTGCCCGATCCGGCGGTGGCCGAGGCCCGCGAGGTGCGCCGCGATCTCCCGCATCCCGTCGGCCACGCCGAAGTCGACGGTGGGGACGGGGGCGCCGGGAAGGCCGGCCGGGCCGCTGTCGAGCGTCACGACGGGCGTCTCGCCGAACCCGCCGAGCGTCTCTGCGGCCATCGAGGACGCGAGGACGCCGTCGATCGCCTCGCCCGGCGCCGCGAACGGGCCGTCGGCGGGCCCCGCCGCGCCGTCCGGCCAGGTCGAGACCACGACGCCGAAGCCGTGCCGGGCCGCGACCCGCGCGGCGCCGGTGTAGACGGGGCCGAAGAACGGCGCGGTCAGGGTCGGCACCATCAGCAGGACGGTCCGGGTGGTGCCGAGCC
>NZ_JBFARL010000278.1:0-8356 GCF_040674655.1 Actinomadura sp. NPDC049753
CGGCCGGCTGCCCACCCCCGTGTCCATCGCCGACGTGCTGAGCCTCCCCGCCGCGGCGGGCGGCGAGCCCGCCACCCGCGAATGCCGGTTCGGCGCGCGGCACCTCAAAAGTTGCGATCACGTGTGAGTTCTCTCGCCTCCGCGCGCCGATTCCCGCTCGCCTCCGCTCGCCGACCCCCGCTCGCCTCCGCTCGATGGGCCCCCGGCCCGGGACGCCCCGCGGACCGGCGCGACTTCACGATACGTACGGCGACGAACGCCAGCGCCGCCAGCCCGACCAGCGCGACCACCGCCTTGGAGTAGACGCCGACGTACTCCTCCACCGTCCGCCAGTTGTCCCCGAGCCCGTACCCGGCCAGCACGAACACCGTGTTCCACAGCAGGCTCCCGAGCGCGGTGTAGACCAGGAACGTCGCCATCCTCATCCGCTCGACCCCGGCCGGGACGGAGATCAGGCTGCGGAAGATCGGGATCATCCGTCCGAAGAACACGGCCTTGGCGCCGTGCCGGGCGAACCACGCCTCCGTCCGGTCCAGGTCGTCGAGCTTGACCAGCGGCAGCCGCGCCACCATCGCGCGGATCCGGTCCCGCCCGATCAGCGCGCCGATCCCGTACAGGGCCAGGGCCCCGGCCACACTGCCGGCCGTCGTCCACGCGACCGCCGCCACCAGGCTCATCCGGCCCTGCGCGGAGGCGAACCCCGCCAGGGGCAGGATCACCTCGCTCGGCAGCGGCGGGAACAGGTTCTCCAGCGCGATCGCCAGCCCCGCCCCGGGCGCGCCCAGCTTGTCCATCAGGTCCGTCGCCCACCCCGCGACGCCCCCCGCGGGCTCGCTGCCGGCCGCCGCGTACATCGTCTCGATCATGTCCACGACGCTAGGAACCCGGGCGTCCCCGCCGCCATGGAGCGCACCGCCGATCCACCCGGCCGCGCACCGCACCCCGACCCTGCGGAAAACCGCACCCCGACCGCGCCGAAACCCCGGACGGAGGCGGGAATCCGCCCTAGTGTTGGATCACCGCCGTCGCCCGTTCAGGGGATCTGGGCGCACAACAGAAGGAGCCGCGCGCGTGGCCGACGACCTCCCCGAGAACGCACCTCCGGGCATCGACCCCTCCACGCCCACCTTCGCGCGCGTGTACGACTACTTCCTCGGCGGCAAGGACAATTTCGCCGCCGACCGCGAGGTGGCCGACATGGTGATGCAGCTCGTGCCGGAGGCCCCCGTCGTGGCCCAGGGCAACCGGGTCGCCATCGAGCGGGCGGTGACCTACATGGCCCGCGACCTCGGGATCGACCAGTTCGTCGACATCGGGTCCGGGCTGCCCACGTCGTCCAACGTGCACCAGTTCGCCCGGGCGGCCAACCCGGACGCGCGGGTGGTGTACGTCGACAACGACCCGATCGTGCTGGCGCACGGGCGGGCGCTGCTGACCGAGACCGGCGTCGCGACGTTCATCCAGGGCGACCTGTACGAGCCCGAGAAGATCTTCACCGACCCCGCGCTGACCGGGCTGCTCGACCTCTCGCGCCCGGTGGGCATCGTGCTGGCCGCGATCATCCACCACGTGCCGGACGAGCGCGACCCGGCCGGGGTCGTCCGGGCGCTGCTCCCGTTCCTGGCGCCCGGCAGCCACGTCGTGCTCACCCACCTGCACGACTCGGGCGACGACCCGCGCGTCGAGGAGGCCAAGCGCATCCTGCAGTCGGGGCTCGGCGGGTCGTACTTCCGGCACTCCTCCGAGGTCGAGCGGTTCATGGAGGGCCTCACGATCCTGGAACCGGGGGTGGCCCACGTCACGGAATGGCGGCCCGCCGGGCCCGCCGGGCCGCTGGAGCACCCGCTGCACAGCCAGATGGTCGCCGTCCTCGGGCGGAAGGACTGATCGGAGGATTCAGCGGAGAGTGAAACCGCTTCCGCCGGCGGCCGGCGGAGGAGGAGCCTCGGAGGCCCGATTCCCGCAGGCCGCGCGGTTACGGACGGCCTCGCCCCCCGGTTTCGGACCCGAGTCCGCTCATGATCCAGGTAAAAGATCTTTTTGATCGACTTTTCCGTTTAGAGCCTTTCTTGTAGCGTTCGCAGCGCTTTGTGAAGTGCATTCATGATCGGACTTTCCCGCCACAAGATCATCTGAGGACGCCGCGATGCCCCTGGCGACAGGCCTGGCCGCGGCCGCGCTCGTGGGCCTGCTGACGCTCCTGGCCACCGCGCGGCACGGCAGGCGCCCCGACCGCTCGGACGACGGGCACCCCGAGTCGCTGACGGCCGTCCTCGACCCGGGGGACGAGGAGTACCTCGCATGGCTGGCCGACCACCACTGGCCGGCGGACGAGTACCTCGACCTGGAGCACGAGTGGCGGATCGAGCTGGAGTTCGGCGAGCCGGCGGGCCACTACGAGTCGCCGCTGTGCCCCCGATGCGACCTGCGCCGCGAGGACGTCTGGCCGTGCCCCGCCTGCGGAAGGCTCCTGCACTCCTCCTGCGGCCACGGGATGCGGCGGCGCACCGTCGAGCGCCCCTACCGGACGCACGGCACCAACTCCGAGGCGGTCGTCGCCGAGTGGATCTGCACGGGCTGCACCGCCGTCGTCGGGCTGGACGTGGACCACGGCGGCGAACCGGACGGTGGCATCTTGCGGTGAATCGCCCCTGATTGCCCGAGCTTCGACGGGTTCACACGCAGTCGAGGGTAAAAAATTCGCCAGCCACTTGCATATTTCGGACGCAGCGCGGCAGGCTGCAATATGTCCTTAATCACGTGGGACACCCGTGGAGGAACCCTGTGACCGCCGAGCACGACACCATCTGCCAGCACCAGCCGTCCTGCCCGCTGCCGGACGACCTCGACCGCGAGGCCGCGCGCATCATCGCCGCCCACCCCGAGCAGGGGTGGAACCTCCTGTGCAACGGCGTCGTCGTCTTCGACGACACCGGCGAGCTCCTTCCCGACGGCCGCGTCATCGCCCCGCACCGCCCCACCACCGCCGCCTAGAGCCGGCGCCCCGTCCCGGCACGGTCGTCCGATCGCGTGCCGGTCGTCGCCGACGCCGGGCGAGCCGCCGCCGCGACACCAGGGCGCGCAGTGTCGGCGCCCTGACGGCCCACTCCCGCTGAGACGACCATCCGCCGCAGGCTCCCGCATGAGTTCATGAATCGGCGCTCGTCCTCGAAGGCGCCCGCCCGCGGCCCGCGCACCGGGATCCTCCACTCCCCCTGGTCCACCGCCGCCGCGCCCTGAGCGCCGCACCCTCCACGCCCCGCAGTGGAGTCCCGCGCCCCGGCGAAGCCGCGCCGCTCCGGCAGCCGCCGCGACCCGGCGCCGTTCTTCCAGCCCCGGCCCACGCCGAGACCAGCTTTCCGTGCCTTCATGAGGCGACCACCACCGGACTCCAACCCGCGTGCCAAACCCTGGCAGCGTGCGACGAAAGCCCGCGTGTCGTGGCGCCCCCGCGCGAGGAACGCGCTCAGCCTTGGAGAGGAGATCGGACAGGGGCGTGGCGACCCCGGACGGACCACGCCCATGCGCGCGCGTCCGCACGAGACGTCACGCGCCGTCCGTCTCCAGAGATGTGCATGTCGGGCTCCCATCCGGCGGGCGATCCCGGTAGCGTTCAACTGTTTTGCTACTTACGCAACATTCATGCGGAACTCGACCGCGAAAGGACGGTGTGGGTGTGGTCACAGTCCTGGTCCTCGCGTCCCTGGTCGCCCTGTTCGGCCTCTTCCTGCCGAACCTCCTCCACCCCATGCCGCCGCGGCGCGCCCCGGAGCCGCCGCCCGCCCCGGAACCGCGGCATCACGCCCCCGAGGCGTCGCGTGCCGTCCCGCCCCCCGCCGCCGAGCCTCCGGGCCACCCGGAGTCCATGACCGCCGAGCTGGACCCGGGCGACGAGGAGTACCTCGCCTTCGTGGCCGACGAGCTCTGGCCCGACGACGAGTACCTGGAGCTGGAGCACACCACCGACGGCGAAGAGGAGCCCGGCGGCAGCAGCATGCGCATGTGACCGGGCGAGCGGGCGTGGAGCGTTCCGAAGCGCAGGGGGCGGACGCCCGGCCGGCGTGTCCGGTGAACGCGCGCGACCGGCTACGTGGTGGGGAGGGGCGCGCCCGTCTCCACGAGGGTCTTGAGGCCGGACAGGACGTGCGGCCAGCCGTGCCGGGACATGCTCAGCAGCACCTCGCCGCCCTCGTGGACGACGGTCAGCCGCACCGTCTCCCCGACGGGTTCGAGCTCGCAGGTCACCTGGGAGCGGGGTTCCCGCAGGAGCCGGGCGCGGGTCCCCTCGTCCACGCCGGCGGACCGCGCCCACTCCGGCGTGAAGGTGTGCCAGGTGTAGGAGAGGCGCCGTCCCGGCTCGGCTTCGAGGACGACCTGCTCGGGGTCGGACGTCGTCGCGCCCTCCTCGTGCCAGATGACGGCGGACCCCGGCCGCCAGTCGGTCTCGAAGGCGACGCCCCAGTAGCGGCGGGTGAAGGCCGGATCGGTGAGGGCCTCCCAGAGCCGCTCCGGCGTGCTCTTGATGTAGATGGTGTAGACGAACTCGTTTCCGGTCATCGCGTCCTGCTCCAGCGGGCCTGGGGGGGTGTCTAGGGCTTGCGGCCCACGGCGCCGTAGGCGTCGACGGCCTCCGGCTCGGCCGCCGCGTCCGGCCGCCAGTGCGTCACCGGGACGATGCCCGGCTCCACGAGTTCCAGCCCGTCGAAGAAGCGCCCGATCCCCTCGGGCGTCCGCAGGACGAGGGACGCGTTGCCCGAGGCGTTCCAGACGTCCACGATGCGGTCGGACGCCTCGCCGTGCACGACGTTCGTCCCGTCGTACATGGCGAAGTAGCTGCCGGAGGGGACCGCGTCCATGAGCCGCCGCACGATCCGGTACGCCTGGTCGTCGTCCGTCACGAACTCCAGGATGCCCATCAGCGTGAACGCGATCGGACGGCCGAAGTCGAGCGTCTCGGCGGCGGCCTCCAGGATGGCGTCCGGGTCGCGCACGTCCGCGTGGATGTAGGCGGTGCTCCCTTCGGGCGTGCTGGTGAGCAGACCCTTCGCGTGCTCCAGGACCAGGGGGTCGTTGTCGACGTAGACGATTCTCGACTCCGGCGCGGCGCGCTGGGCGACCTCGTGGGTGTTGTCCACCGTGGGCAGCCCCGTGCCGATGTCGATGAACTGCCGGATCCCGGCCTCGGCGGCCAGGTGCCACACCACCCGGTTCAGGAAGAGCCGGGAGGCCCGTGCCAGCCTCGCGACATCCGGCAGCATTCCGAGGATCTGGTCCCCGACCTCGCGGTCCACCGGATAGTTGTCCTTGCCGCCAAGCCAGTAGTTCCAGATGCGCGCCACATGCGGGACGCTCGTGTCGATGCCTGGCACGGGTTTCTGGTCGCTCATGCGCCCACCCCCTCGGCCGATCCCTTCCCTCTACGGGGCGAGGTCAGTCATCGTCGTCCGCCTCCCCGGCGGCCGCCCTGCCGGTCGCGGCGTCCACGGTGACCTCGTGCTCGCTCCCGTCGGCCCCCGTCACGTCGACCTCCCAGACCGCTCTGCCGCCGTCGCGGTCGAAGCCGGCGGACGTCGCGTGGCCGGGAACCGTCTTGAGCGCGGCGGCGGCCGCGCCGACCGCGGAGGTCTTCGCGTCGCGCAGCGCGATGGCCTCGCCCCGGTCGTCGTCCTGCTTCTCGGGACGGTCGGCCACGACCTTGCCGCTGCCGGAGTCGACGACGACCTCGCGCGCGGCGCCGTCGCCGGTGAGGACGTCGACCTCCCAGACGGCGGCGCCGTGCTCGCCGTCCAACTCGATCTCCCGGACCTTCCCGGGGACCGTCTTCAGCGCCGCGTCCGCGGCCTGCGTCAGCGAGACGGCCGTCCTGGCGGACCTCTCCCCGGACGGCGAGTCGCCCTCGCCGCCGTCCGCGGCGGCGATCGCGGCCGTGGCTCCTCCCGCCGCGAGGGCGCCCGCGGCGAGCACCGTGACCAGCAGGCCGCGGCCCGCGACCATGCGCCGTGCGTCGAACCTCATCGTCACTCCCATCTCCGGGTGCCGTGCCGGCCTCTCCGGCCGCACCTTCCGCCCTGGACGATGCCGGGCGTTCCTGTAGCGCCGCTGAAGCAACCTGAAGCCGTCTTCAGGTGCTGTTTGGCAGGCTGTGGGGATGCGCCTGCTGATCGTCGAGGACGAGAGACGGCTGGCCGCCTCGCTCGCGCGGGGGCTGACGGCCGAGGGGTTCGTGGTCGAGGCCGTCCACGACGGCGCCGAGGGGCTGCACCGGGCGCTCGGCGGTGGCTACGACCTGATCATCCTCGACATCATGCTGCCCGGGATGAACGGCTACCGGGTGTGCGCGGCCCTGCGCGCGGCGGGCGACGAGACGCCGATCCTGATGCTGACCGCCAAGGACGGCGAGTACGACGAGGCGGAGGGCCTGGACACCGGCGCGGACGACTACCTCACCAAGCCGTTCTCCTACGTGGTGCTGGTGGCCCGCGTCCGCGCGCTGCTGCGCCGCCGGACGCGGGGCGCGGCGCCGGCCATCGTGCTCGGCGACCTCACCGTCGACCCGGCGGCGCGGCGCGTGCACCGGGGCGAGACCGAGGTGGAGCTGACCGCCAAGGAGTTCGCGGTGCTGGAGCACCTGGCGGCGAACGCGGGCCGCGTCGTGTCGAAGGCGCAGATCATGGAGGCGGTCTGGGATTTCGCCTACGACGGGGATCCCAACATCGTCGAGGTGTACGTGAGCGCGCTGCGCCGCAAGCTCGACGTCCCGTTCGGGCGCCGGTCGATCACGACGGTGCGCGGCGCCGGGTACCGGCTGGCCCGGGACGGGGGCGCCTGAGATGGCCCGCCGCCCGGCGTCCGTCCGCGCCAGGACCACTCTGGGCGCGACAGCCGTGGTGGCCGTCGCGCTCGTCGCCGCCGGGCTCGCGGTGGTGCTGCTGCTGCGCTCGAACCTCGGCGGTCAGGCCGACCTGAAGGCCGAGGTGGCGGCCCGCGAGGTGGCCTCGCAGCTCGCCGCCGGCACCCCGTTCGCGGCGCTCGACCTGCCGGACGGGGAGGACCGTCCCGTGCAGGTCGTGGACGAAAGGGGCCGGGTGCGAGCGGCCAGCGAGGACCTGCGGCGGATCCACGGGACCGGCTCCTCCAGCGTGCGGCCCGGGCAGCCCCCGCGGGGAGGCGACGACGACGGTGACGACGATCCGGCGCGCGGCGAGGTGTCGGGCGGCGACCCAGAGTTCTCCACGGGCCGCGCCACCGTCGACGACCGCACCGCCGACTACCGGTTCGCGGCCGTCGAGGTGACCACGCCGCGGGACGAGACCGTGACCGTCTACGCGGGCGCCGACCTGGCCGCCGCCCGGGACGCGGTGGGCACCGCCGTCCGGGCCATGCTCGCGGGGCTGCCTCCGCTGCTCGCCGTCGTCGCGGGGGTGACGTGGCTGGTCACGCGGAGGGCGCTGCGCCCGGTGGAGGCCGTCCGGGCGGAGCTGGCCGAGATCACCTCCTCCGGCGACCTGACCCGGCGGGTGCCGGTGCCGGACGCGCGGGACGAGATCGCCGGACTGGCCGCCACCACGAACGCGACGCTCGCCGCGCTGGAGGAGTCGGTGGCCCGGCAGCGCGGGTTCGTCGCGGACGCCTCGCACGAGCTGCGCAGTCCCATCGCCTCGCTGCGCACCCAGCTGGAGGTCGCCGCCGCGCATCCGGAGCTGCTGGACGTCGGCGGGCTGACCGAGGACGTCCTGCGGCTCCAGCGGCTCGCCGCGGATCTGCTGCTCCTCGCCCGCATCGACGCCGGGGACCGCCCGCCGGTCAGTCCCGTCGCGCTCGGCGGGCTCGTCCTGGACGAGCTGGAGCGCCGCGCGCCCGGCGACCGGATCGCCGTCCGGGCGTCGGTCGAGGCCGATCCGCGCGTCATGGGCGTGCCGGGGCGGCTGTCGCGGGTGGTCGGCAACCTGCTCGACAACGCCCGGCGCCACGCGCGCTCGGAGGTCCGCCTGTCGGTGGCCGAGGAGGCGGGAACGGCGGTGGTGCGGGTCGCCGACGACGGGCCGGGGGTGCCGCCCGCCGACCGCGAGCGGATCTTCGAGCGGTTCGTGCGGCTGGACGACGCGCGCAGCCGGGACGAGGGCGGCGCGGGCCTCGGGCTCGCCATCGCCCGCGACCTGGTACTGGCGCACGGCGGGGACCTCGCCGTCCGCGAGGCCCCCGGCGGCGGCGCGCTGTTCGAGGTGCGGCTGCCGGCCGTCGGCCCCGGCTCCCCGGCTACCTGAGGATCTGGCGGGCCATGACCATGCGCTGGATCTGGTTGGTGCCCTCGTAGATCTGGGTGATCTTGGCGTCGCGCATCATCCGCTCCACCGGG
>NZ_JBFARL010000279.1:0-8356 GCF_040674655.1 Actinomadura sp. NPDC049753
GGCGGTCAGGCCTGCGGGACGGTCTCGGCGGCGTCCCGGTCCTGCAGCCAGCGCTCGGCGTCGATGGCGGACCTCGCGGCGCTGCTGGAGGCGGCGGCGGAGCGCGACGGGGCCGTCCTGGTGGACGGCGACGGACGCGAGCAGTGGCTCGCGGGCTGCTGGCGCGCCGGCGCCCTGCGGACGGCGCTGGCCGCCTACGACGGCGCGTCCCTGCGCGGCCTCCTCGGCCCCCTGGACCCCGTGCCGGTCGCCCTGCCCCCGGACGTCCGCCCGGCCTGGTACGACTGCGACACCCCCGAACAACTGGCCGCCGCCGAGCGCCTGCTTTGATCGTGCGAGAGTGGGCACACCACCAGCACCATGCTCGAAGGGGGAACCCATGTCTGTCCTAGAGGACTGGCTCAGCGCGGCGTGCCTCGAACTGGGTCTGGAGCGCGGGGACGTCGACCAGGGCCTCGTCCTGGACCTCGCACGCGACGTCGCCCACAATGTCGCGCGGCCCGGCGCGCCGCTGACGGCCTACCTGCTCGGCCTCGCGGTCGGCCGCGGTGTGCCCGCGCGGGACGCCGCCGCGCGGCTGACCGAGATGGCCGAGGGCTGGCGGACCGAGGTGCCCGAGCAGGCCGGCGAGCCGGTCCTCGACGACGCCTAACCGCGCCCGGAGGGCTCGTCGCGTTCCGCGACCGGCACCACGTCCTTCAGGAAGTCCCGGCGGGACAGGAACGCCGACAGGCTCTCGCGGTGCTCGTCGCAGGCGAGCCAGACCTTCCGCCGGTCCGGCGTGTGGATCTTCGGGTTGTTCCACCGCAGCGCCCACACGGCGTCGGCACGGCACCCCTTGGCGGAGCACTGCAACTCTTCGGGGCCGGTTCCCGCATCGGAGTCGGTCATCAGGGAAGCCTAGGGGAGTGTTCATGGCAGTGTTCATGGCAGTGCTCTCCTCCTTCGGGCCTGGCGGCCCTCCATCGTCGAGCAATGCGGGCGATCGCTGGCATCGCTCCGTCTCGCCTTGCGGCTCGCTGCGCGATCAGATTCTTGCTTCGCTCGAAATCTGCCTTCGGACGCGATCGCAACCGTTGAGGTTGTTGGTGGTTGCTGCGTTGGTCGAGGTCCGCGTGGACGGTGTCTCTGGGCCACGTTTGGGTTTGGTGGTCTTCGGATAGGACCCCGCCGTGCGAGCAGAGGGCGCGGACGCCCGGGATCTGGGGGAGCGGCGGCGGAACTGGCAGGCGCTCTCGGTCTGCCTTGTCGCTGCGTTCATGACGCTGCTGGACGTCAGCATCGTCAACGTGGCGCTGCCGTCGATCCGGGCGGGTCTGCACGCGTCCGACGCCCAGCTGCAGTGGATCCTGTCGGGGTACGCCCTGACGTTCGGGCTCGTCCTCGTCCCGGCGGGGCGGCTCGGCGACGCCCGCAGCCGCCGGGCGGTCTTCATGTCCGGGCTCGCCCTGTTCACGGCGGCGAGCGCGGCGGCGGGCATCGCCCCGACGATCCTGCTGCTCGTCCTGGCCCGGCTCGTGCAGGGCGTCGCGGGCGGCATCCTCAACCCGCAGGTCGCCGGGCTCATCCAGCAGCTGTTCCGGGGTGCCGCGCGCGGACGGGCGTTCGGGGCGCTCGGCGCCGTCATCGGGGTCGCCACCGCCGTCGGCCCGCTGCTCGGCGGCGGGCTGATCGCGATCGCCGGGTCGGCGGAGGGCTGGCGGTGGGTGTTCTACGTCAACATCCCCGTCGGGATCGCGGCGCTGGTCCTGGCGTGGCGGCTGCTGCCCGCCCCGGTCTACGGGCAGCGGCAGGGCCTGGACCCGCTCGGGGTGCTGCTGCTGGGCGCGGGGGTCCTGTGCGTGCTGCTGCCGCTCGTCCAGGAGCAGCAGTGGCGGGGCGCCCTGAAGTGGCTGCTGATCCCCGCGGGCGCCGCGCTGCTGGTGGCCTTCGCGGCCTGGGAGCGCCGGGCGCGGACGCCGATGGTCGTCCTCGCGCTGTTCCGCCTCCGCTCCTACACGCTGGGCACGGCGATCGCGCTGCTGTACTTCGCCGGGTTCACCGCGGTGTTCTTCATCTTCACCCTCTACCTGCAGAACGGCCTCGGCTACAGCGCGCTCGGCGCTGGGCTTGCCATCACCCCCTTCGCGGTCGGGTCCGGTGTGGCGTCCGCGCTCGGCGGACGGGTCGTCTCCCGGTTCGGCCGCCCCCTCGTCGCCGCCGGCCTGTGCCTGGTGCTCGTGGGGCTCGGCGCGGCGTGGCTCGCCGTCGAGCTGAGGCCCGGCGCCGGCGTGGCCTGGGCGACCGCGGCGCCGCTGCTGGTGGCCGGGCTCGGCACCGGCCTGGTCATCTCGCCGAACCAGACGATCACGCTGTCGGAGGTGGACTACACCGAGGGCGGCAGCGCGGCGGGCGTCCTGCAGACCGGCCAGCGGGTCGGCACCGCGATGGGGATCGCCGCCGTCGGGGCGGTGTTCTTCGCCACGCTGGGCGGGACCGGCGGGGAGTGGGCGGCCGCCTTCCGGCACGGGCTGATCGTCGTGCTGGGGTTCGTGCTGGCGGCGCTGGCGGCGGCCGTCGCCGATCTGGCGGCCGGCCGCCGCCCGGCGTCAGCGCCGCCGGACGAGGGCGCGCAGGCCCAGGCCGAGGGCCGCCGCGGAGCCGAGGGCGGCCGCGGCTAGCACCCGGTTCTGCCGCCTGATCCGCGCCGGGATCCGCGCGTAGGGGATCGTCGAGAACGACACCAGTTCGTAGCGGGAGACGTAGCGTCCGGCCAGGCGGCGCTCCAGCGCGTGCGTCGCCGCCTGCTTCGCCCGGTAGACCGGCGAGGACACCCGGTCGCGCATCTCGACGAAGTTGTCCAGCGCCATCTCGGCGATCGCGTCGGTGTTGGCCTTGCGCCGCCCCTGGTAGAGCCGCAGCGCGCGGGCCCAGTCGCCGCCGGTCTCGGTCAGGCACCGGTCGATCTCGATGCAGTCCTCGAACGCGCAGTTCGCGCCCTGCCCGAAGAAGGGCACGATCGCGTGCGCGGCGTCGCCCAGCAGCGCCACCACGGCGCCCTCGGCGGACCGCGTCCACGGCCAGCACCGGACGGTCACCAGCGACCCGACCGGGTTGCGCTCGTAGTCGTCCGCGAGGTCCGGCATCAGGCCCGCCACGTCGGGATAGTGGCGCTCGAAGTAGTCGGTGACCTTCTCCGGGGTGTCGAGGGCGGCGAAGTCCTCCTTCGGCCAGAACAGCGTGCAGGTGAACGAGCGGTCCAGGTTCGGCAGCGCGATCATCATCGAGGTCCCGCGCGGCCAGATGTGCAGGGCGTCCGGATCGAGCGCGAACCCGCCGTCCTTCGGCGGGACGGTCAGCTCCTTGTAGCCGTGCTCCAGGAAGTCGGCGTCCTCGTCCAGGCGCAGCGACCGGCGGACCGCGCTGTAGGCGCCGTCCCCCGCCAGGACGACGTCGGCGGGTTCGGGGGCCGCGTCCTCCAGCAGGAGGGCGCCGGCCTCGACGTCCACGCCGGTGACGCGCTGGGAGAACCGCAGCGTGACCCCCGGCGTGCACTCGGCGGTGTCCAGCAGGGACCGGTTCAGCTCGGCGCGGCTGATGGAGTTGATGGCGCGTTCCCCGTCGGCGCTGTAGGGCTGGAAGTTCCGCGCCCCCGACAGGGGGTGGACCATCCGCCCGTGCATGGGCAGCGCCTGCTTGAGCGACCGGTCGCGCAGGCCGACCTGCTCCAGCGCGGCCAGGCCCCGCGCCGAGACCGCCAGGTTGATCGAGCGTCCCCGCTCGGCGCCCGCGACGCGCGGGTCGGGGCGCCGCTCGTACACGGTCACCGCGATGCCGCGGCGGCCGAGCAGCACCGCGAGCAGGCAGCCCGCCAGGCCAGCGCCGACGATCGCGACCCGCTCGCCGCCCTCAGCCGCCATGGACGGGGACCTCCTCGGTCTGGGAGCGGACCTCCCACAGGTCGGGGAAGGCGGCGGCGAACAGGGTGCTGCGCAGGTAGTCGGCGCCGGCCGACCCGCCCGTGCCGATCTTCGCGCCGATCGTCCGCTCGACCATCTTCAGGTGCCGGTACCGCCACTCCTGGACGCCCTCGTCCACGTCGACGAGCGCCTCGCAGACCTCGGCGGCCGGCCCGGACTCGTCCGCGTAGACGGCGAGCAGGACCTTCTGCACCCCGGGGTCGGGCTCCCACGGCCGGGAGATGTCCCGCTCCAGGGCCTCGCGCGGCACGGGGTGGCCGCGCCCCGCGAGGTAGCGCAGCAGCGAGTCGAACACCGAGGGGCGGGACACGGCCGCCTGGAGCCGCTCGTCGCCGCGCAGGTCGGAGGCCGGGAAGGAGCGCCGCCCGAGGACGGCCTCGATCTCGCGGAACTGCTCGCTCTGGAAGCCGCTGGAGCTGCCGAGCGCGTCGCGGAACGAGGCGAACTGCCGGGGCGTCATCGTCTCCAGGACGTCCAGCTGCCCGACCACGGTCTTGAGGATCTTGGCGATGCGGCGGGCGGTGTGCAGCGACCCCGCGCTGTTGCCCTCCTCCAGCCGGCGCTGCAGCAGCGCGGCCTCGTGCAGGATCTGCTTGAACCACAGCTCGTAGACCTGATGGATGATCACGAAGAGCAGCTCGTCGTGCGCCCGGGTCTTCGGCTCCTGGCACGACAGCAGGTCGTCGAGCTTCAGATAGCCGCCGTACGTCATCGTCGGCGAATCCGCCATCACGCCTCCTTGCGACACAACGGATGTGATTCGCAGCATATGGGATGGATCAGCACGTCCAGGCGGTGGGTGGCCGTGGGGAGGCCATACCCCCCTAGGATCAGAACCTGATTCGGTAACGGGCCGGGAGGCGCCGGATGGGCGAGATCGTCAGGGAGTTCGTGGGGCTGCCGTCGCCCCTGGCCGGCAGGGCGGGCGCGGGCGGCCACCCGTGCCAGGGGATCTACCACCGCCCCGCCGGCGCCGCCCCGAAGACCGCGTTCATCGCGGCCCACTACAACGTCGACTTCTCCGAGCACTACCTCGCCGAGCACCTCGCGGCCCGCGGCCACGGCTTCCTCGGCTGGAACACCCGCTTCCGCGGCAACGAGGCGTACTTCCTGCTCGACCACGCCCTCGCCGAGATCGGCGAGGGCGTCCGCTGGCTGCGCGAACGGGCGGGCGCCGAGCGGATCGTCCTGCTCGGCAACTCCGGCGGCGGCTCGCTGATGGCCGCCTACCAGTCCCAGGCCGTCGAGCCCAACGTCACGCCCGTCGCGGGGATGCGTCCGGTCGCCGCCATCGAGGACCTGCCCGCCGGGGACCTGTTCGTCGCGCTCGCCGCCCACTCCGGCCGCCCGGAGGTCCTCACCGCCTGGATGGACCCCTCGGTCACCGACGAGACCGACCCGCTGTCGGTCGACCCGTCCCTGGACCCCTTCGACCCCGGCAACGGCCCCCCGTACAGCGCGGAGTTCCAGGCCCGCTACCGCGCCGCCCAGCGCGCCCGCAACGAGCGCATCACCGACCGGGTCCTCGCCCGCCTGGACGCGCTGAAGGGCACCCGCGCCCGCGACGCGCTGTTCACCGTGCACCGCACCTGGGCCGACCTGCGGATGGTCGACCCCGCCATCGAGCCGTCCGACCGCGAGCCCAACCGCTGCTACCTCGGCGACCCCGCCAAGGCCAACTACGGCGTGTTCGGCATCGGCTCGCTGTGCACGCTGCGCTCCTGGCTGTCGATGTGGAGCCTGCGCACCTCGCAGTGCACCGCCGCCCCGCACCTGGCGCGCATCACCGTCCCGTCACTGGTGGTGCACGCCACGGCGGACGAGTGCGTCTACGAGAGCGACGCCCGCGCGATCTTCGACGCCCTCGCCGCGTCCGACCGGACCCTCCACCGCATCAGGGACACCCACTACCTGCCGGACTCCCGGCCCGAGGCCGCCGACCTGGTCGACGCCTGGGTCCGCGCCCGCTGAGTCACCACAGCCGCAGCGACCGGGTGAAGATCCCGGCCACGGCCTCCTCGTCCACCGGGCGCGGCGAGGTCGCCAGCAGCCGCTGCTGCTTCATCGCGCCCTCCACCAGCGCGGGGATGTCACCCTCCCCGTATCCGACGCCGCCGATCCCGTCCGGGATGCCGATGTCGCGCATCAGCCGCAGCACCGCCAGGGGCAGGTGCTCGGCCGGGTCGTCCGGCCGCTCCATCCGCGGGTCGAGCAGCTCCGCGGCCCGGACGTGGCGCTCGGGGCGCGCCTCGAAGGTGAACCGGAACGCCTCGGGCGCGGTCAGCGACACCGACATGCCGTGGGGGACCATCGCCTCCCCGTCCGGGTAGCCGTCCGGCCGGAAGTCCTTGACCTGCCCCGCGATGGGGTAGGCGTTGGCGTGCGGGATGTGCACGCCGGCGTTGCCGAACCCGAGCCCCGCGAACGTCGCCGCCAGCGCCATGTCGGTGCGCGCGTCCCGGTCGTCCCCGTCCGCGACGGCCCGGCGGAACGACCGCGACAGCAGGCTCAGCGACTTCTCGGCCCACATGTCCGACACCGGGTTGGCCCCGCAGTACGGCACCCGCTCCTCGGGTCTCTTGCGCTCGTACCGGTCGTAGGGGCGCGCGGTGTAGCTCTCCAGGGCGTGGCACAGGATGTCCATCCCCGCCGACGCGGTCACGCCGGGCGGCTGCGACATCGTCAGCTCCGGGTCCACCACGGCCAGCGCCGGCCGCAGCCGCGGGTGGCTGATGCCGGTCTTGACCCGCAGGTCCAGGACGTCCAGGACGCAGACCGTCGTGCTCTCCGCGCCGGTGCCCGTCGTCGTGGGGACGGCGACCAGCGGCAGCAGCGGCCGCTCCGGCGCCCGTCCCGCCCCCACGGGCGGGTTCAGGTAGTCGGTGAGATCGCCCTCGTTGGTCGTCAGGAGGTTGACGGCCTTCGCGGTGTCGATGCTCGACCCGCCCCCGACCGCCACATAGGCGTCGTAGGGGCCGGTCGCGCGGGCGTGCTCGACCGCCTCGCGCATGCTCGCGTCCGTCGGCTCGACGCGCACGCCCTCGAACACCGCGGCCTCGACCCCGTAGGCCCTCATCGCGTCCGCGATCCGGCGCGGCCCGCCCGTCGCCGCGACCCCCGCGTCGGTGACGACCAGCACCCGCCGCGCCCCGAACTGCGCCAGATCGAACCCGATCTCGTCCGCGGCCCCGCTCCCGAACTTCAGCTGCGGCGCCCCATAGGTGAAGACCGTCTCGCTCGTCATCTTCCCAAGGTGCCACACGCCCCGCCGCCGTCCGGGGGGCGCTGGTTCTCCTGGATCAGTCCAGATCTCCGGTGGCCATGCGGACGCGGCGCAGGGCGGTGGTGATGTCGGCGGCCTCGGCGGCGGGGAGGCCGGCGATGCCGAAGCCGGACTCGTTGAGGGCGAGCGTCGCCTCCTCGGCGAGGTCGCGGCCCGCGGGGGTGATGGTGGCGAGGACGACGCGGCGGTCGTCGGGGGAGGGGCGGCGGCCGACCAGACCCCTCTGCTCCAGGCGGCCGATCACGTTGGTCACGGACGCGGGGTGCACCATGAGGCGGGCGCCCATCTTGCCCATGGGGAGGGTCCCGGTGCGGGCGAAGGCGAGCAGGCGCAGGGCCTCGTAGGCGGCGAACGTCAGCCCGTACGGCTTGAGGACGGCCTCGATCCGGCTGAGCAGGATCTGCTGGGCCCGCATCACCGAGGTGACGGCCGCCATGCGGTCGGCGTGCTCGGGCCAGCGGCCGCTCCACTGGCGGTGGGCCTCGGCGATGGGATCGGGCATGTCGGACACCGGGCCACCGTATTCGGTCTTGACTGCGTCGCGCACGGAAACTATTTTAACTTCCAAATATTGGATGTCCAAGGGTTGAGGTGGAGACGGTGACGCGGGAGCTGCACGCGCCGGTGCACCCGGTGCGCTTCGTGACGGCGGCGGCGCTGTTCGACGGCCATGACGCGGCCATCAACATCATGCGGCGCATCCTGCAGTCCCAGGGCGCCGAGGTGGTGCACCTGGGGCACGACCGCTCCGTCCGGGAGGTCGTCGACGCGGTCCTGGAGGAGGACGCGCAGGGCGTGGCGATCAGCTCCTACCAGGGCGGCCACGTCGAGTACTTCGAGTACCTGTCGCGCAGCCTGAAGGAGGCCGGCGCCGAGCACGTCAAGGTGTTCGGCGGGGGCGGCGGCGTCATCGTGCACGAGGAGATCGCGCGGCTGTCGGACGCCGGCGTGCGGATCTTCTCCCCGGAGGACGGGCAGCGGCTCGGCCTGCCCGGCATGATCAACGAACTGGTCCGCGAGTGCGACGTCGACCTGGCCGCCGAGCCCGTGCCGGCCGACGCCGTGGTGGCGGGGGAGCGGCGCGCCCTCGCCCGGGCCATCACCTGCCTGCAGG
>NZ_JBFARL010000280.1:0-8179 GCF_040674655.1 Actinomadura sp. NPDC049753
CCGCGCCCGGCGCCCCCGCTCGCGGTCCCGGGCCGCCGGGCCCGGCCCCTCCTGCGGCAGCGGCCGCGCCCCGGCTCCGACCGACCCGCCGTCGACCATGCTGCGCCCCCTTCAGGGACGGAGACCCCTCTCCGTTCCCGACGTAAGAGAGTGCAGGTCAGCGAGCTGATCGGGGCGCGAAGACAGCGGCGTGTCGCGAAATGCGGGGACGCCCGGCGATCCGCGGGGGGCGCCCTTTACCAGCTGCTGGACAGCGGCTTGCCCTCGGCGTAGCCGGACGGGCTCTGGATCCCGACCACGGCGCGCTCGTGGAACTCCTCCAGGGTCCGCGCGCCCGCGTAGGTGCACGAGCTGCGCAGCCCCGCCACGATCGAGTCGATCAGGTCCTCGACGCCGGGCCGCTGCGGGTCCAGGAACATCCGGGAGGTGGAGATGCCCTCCTCGAACAGGGCCTTGCGGGCCCGGTCGAAGGGGGAGTCCTCGGCGGTGCGCAGCCGCACCGCCCGGGCGGACGCCATGCCGAAGCTCTCCTTGTAGAGCCGCCCGTCCGCGGCCCGCTGCAGGTCGCCCGGCGACTCGTAGGTGCCGGCGAACCACGAGCCCACCATCACGTTCGCGGCGCCCGCGGCGAGCGCCAGCGCGACGTCGCGCGGGTGCCGGACGCCGCCGTCCGCCCACACGTGGCGGCCGAGCCGGCGCGCCTCGGCGGCGCACTCCAGCACCGCGGAGAACTGCGGGCGGCCGACGCCCGTCATCATCCGGGTGGTGCACATCGCGCCGGGGCCGACGCCGACCTTGACGATGTCGGCGCCCGCCTCGATCAGCTCGCGGGTGCCCTCGGCGGTCACCACGTTCCCCGCGACGACCGGGACGGCGGGGTCCAGCGCCCGGACCGCGGCGAGCGCGCTGATCATCTTGTCCTGGTGGCCGTGCGCGGTGTCGACGACGATCAGGTCGGCGCCCGCCTCCAGCAGCGCCTTGGCCTTGCCGGCGACGTCGCCGTTCACGCCCACCGCCGCGGCGACGCGCAGCCGGCCGGCGGCGTCCACGGCCGGCCGGTAGAGCGTGGCGCGCAGCGCGCCGGTGCGGGTGAGGACGCCGGCGAGGCGGCCTCCGGCGTCCACGACGGGGGCGAGCCTGTGACCGCGCTCGTGCAGCCGGTTGAACGCCTCCCTCGGGTCGACGCCCGCGGGCAGCGTGACGAGGTCGCGGGACATGATGTCGCGGAGCTGGGCGAACCGGTCCACGCCCATGCAGTCGGCCTCGGTGACGACGCCCACCGGACGGTCGTCCTCGACGACGATCACGGCGTTGTGCGCGCGTTTCGGCAGCAGCGCCAGTGCGTCGCCGGCCGTGCTGGAGGGGTCCAGCCGGATCGCGGTGTCCACCACCAGGTCGCGGCCCTTGACCCACTCGATGACCTCGGCGACGACGTCGACCGGGATGTCCTGCGGGAGCACCGCGACGCCGCCGCGCCGGGCGGCGGTCTCGGCCATCCGGCGGCCGGACACGGCCGTCATGTTGGCCACCACGAGCGGGATGGTCGTCCCGCTGCCGTCCGAGGTGGCCAGGTCGACCTCCAGGCGCGACCCGACGGAGGAACGGCGGGGGACCATGAAGACGTCGTTGTAGGTGAGATCGTGAGCGGAACGCTCACCGTTCAGCAGGTGCACGGCAGTACTACACACCAATCGCGTTCGCAGTGGCTGGGCCACCGTACATTCTCGGCGATACCCGGCCGTGCTCCCGCCGAGGCCGGCGGCCGGACGCCCCGGACCGCCCCGCGGCCGCGGGCAGAGCCCGTGACCAGGGGTGATGACACTGTGTCCCGGGAGGGCGTCGAGTGTCGTCTCCGCCCGTCTTCCCTCCTCCCTCCAGGGATAACGAAAGTGGGCCCGTGCACCTGATGCAAAACGGTGCAACGTGGGGCTTGGCTCTCTGTAAAGTTACCTCTTGACGTAACTGCGCCCCCGATGCACTTTTCTTACATGTGCCTCGCGCGGACGGCGGATCCGCCGTAGGGGGTGGGCCAGAAGAACACCGGGAGAAGCGCATGCAGGTCACGCACGTCGTCCCGGTCGGCCATGCCCGCCCGCGCCGCCGGCCGCCCCGACCGGGCCGCGATCGCCGGAGCGGCCATGGCCGTCCGGCGCGTCCACCGCCCGGGCCGTGTCGCGCCGCGCGAGCGGCGCGGGTCCGGCAGCGTTGCGCTTTCGTACCGGTTTCTGCGGCATTTAAAACGTCGCCGCCCGGAACCGGTCACCGACGCTTCGACGGCCATCGGGCAGGGCGAACACGAGCAAGATCAATATTTGACGTCATACCGTCCTGAAATGGAATGATCTTGCAGTTGCTGGCAAAACGATTCATCACATGTCGAGGAGGAGAGCCGTGCTGGATGCGGTCGACGCCGTGCTCGTCCGCGAGCTCCAGCGGGATGGCAGGGCGACGTTCCAGGCGCTCGCCGATCGCGTCGGGCTTTCCCGCACGGCGGTGCGGGCACGGGTGCAGCACCTTCTCGAAACCCAGGTCGTCCGCGTCGTCGGCATCGTGCACGCCGCCGTCGTCGGCGCGGAGGCGATCGGGCACGTGTCGGTCACCGTGGCCGGCTCGGCGAGGGAGGTGGCCGAGACCGTCGCCGAGCGCGCCGCGGTCAGCTTCACCGCGCTGACCGCGGGCCCGTACGACCTGGTCGCCCAGGTGCGCACCCGCGACGACGCCGCGCTCGCGGCCGAGGTGGACCACATCAGGTCCGTCGCCGGCGTCCGCGCGGCCGAGGTGTTCCGGTCGGTGTCCACCGTGCGCGACACGCACGCGGTGGTGCGCGAGCTCGGCGAGGTCACCCTCGACGACATCGACTGGCGGCTGCTGCACGAGCTGCAGCGCGACGGCCGCGCCCCCTACACCCGGCTCGCGCACGTCATCGGCCTCTCGCAGGCCGCCACCCGGGCCCGGGTGGTCAGGCTCATGCGCACCGGCGTCATCCAGGTGACCGGCCTCGCCGACCCCCTGGCGCTCGGCGCCGCGGAGCTCGGCGGGTTCGGGCTGGTGGTGACGGGCGGGCTCCGCAAGGTCGCCGACGCGGTCGCCGCCCAGGACGGCGTCCGCTACCTGGCGACCGGCTTCGGCCGCTACGACATCGTCGGGCAGGTCGAAGCGGCCTCGCGCGCCGAGCTGGTGGCGGTGTTCGACGCCATCCGGTCGGTGTCCGGGGTGACGGTACGGGAGTCCTGGCACCACCTCGACGTGGTGAAGGAGTCCTACGCCGTCCGACTGCCCGAGCAGCCCCTCAACGGGGCGGTCTGAACGCGGCCCGCGGCCCGCGGCCCGCGGCCCGGCCACGGCGCGACCGTGGCCGGGGCGCGGGCCCCCGCTAGTCGCGGCTGAGGGCGACCTCTTCCAGGTCCAGCTCGTGCATGACGCCGGCGAGGACCTCGTCGTCGATGCGCCGCTCGTCCCGCATCCGCACGAAGACCCGGCGCTCGGCCATCAGCATCTCCCGCCGCAGGCGCCGGTACGTCGCCGTCGGCACCTCCTCGCCCTCCGGGCCCGTCCCGCCGCCGAGCCGCTCCCAGGCGCGCAGCTGCCGGTGCTCGGCGAGCTGCCGCAGCCGCTCCACGACCGACGCGTCGAGCCGCTCCTCGGCGTCGAGCTCCTCCAGCCGCTCCAGCGCGGCCTGCGCGGCGGCGTGCTGCGCGCCCGCCAGAGCGACGGTGTCGGCGTAGCGCTCCCGGTCGCCGCCGATGCCGAGCGCGCGGATCAGCGCGGGGAACGTCAGCCCCTGCACCAGCAGCGTCCCGAGGACGGTGGTGAACGTCAGGAACAGGATCAGGTCGCGCCCCGGGAACGGCGTGTCGCCCGAGGCGACGAACGGGATCGCGAACGCGGCGGCGAGCGAGACCACCCCGCGCATCCCGGCCCACGACACCACGACCAGGCCGCGCCAGCCCACGGTCGGCAGCGCCCGTTCCCGCCGCGACAGCAGCCGCGGGACCTGCGAGGCGGGGAACACCCACACGAACCGGGCCGCCACCGTGACGGCGAACACCGCGGTCGACCACCAGGCCAGCTCCTGCCAGCTCCGTCCCGACATCTCGTGGACGATCGGGGGCAGCTGCAGGCCGATGAGCAGGAAGACCACCGACTCCAGAAGGAAGACCATGACCTTCCAGAAGGAGTGCCCGATCAGGCGGGTCACCGCCGCGGACTGGGTCTCCCGGTTGCCCAGGTACAGGCCGCTGACCACCACGGCGATCACCCCGGAGGCGTGCGCGCTCTCGGCGAGGAGGTAGGCGGCGAACGGGGCCACCAGCGCGACGCCGTTCTCCACCAGCGGGTCGTTCAGCCGGGTCCGCAGCCAGTGCAGCGGCGGCCCGAGCAGCAGCCCGACCGCCGCGCCCACGACGGCGGAGAACAGGAAGCGTCCCACGCCGTCCAGGAGGGTGAACCCGGCGCCCGTCGCCGCGATCAGCGCCACCCGGAACGCGGTCAGCGCCGTCGCGTCGTTGAACAGGCTCTCCCCGACCAGGACCGTCACCGTCCGGCGCGGCAGGCCGAGGCGCTGCGCGATGCTCACCGCCGCCACCGCGTCCGGCGGCGCCACGATCGCGCCGAGCACGAACGCCGCCGCGAGCGGCAGGTCAGGAACGATCAGGTGCGCCACGTATCCCACGGCGAACGTCGTGAACAGCACCAGCCCCACCGACAGCAGGCCGATGGACCAGACGTTCTCCCGGAGGTTGCTGAACGAGCTGTTCCACGCCGCGGAGAACAGCAGCGGCGGCAGGAACACGAACAGTACGAACTCGGGTTCGAGTTCGAACTCCGGCACTCCCGGGACGAAGGAGAAGGCGAGGCCCGCGATCACCAGGACCAGCGGCGCCGCCAGGCCGAGGCGCCGCGCGCCCGCGGCCACCATCAGGGCGCCGACCGGTACGGCCAGCAGCCAGAGTGCGTGCGTCGTTCCCACCGCCGAATCATGGCATGACCGGGCGGTACCGGCGTCGCGCGGGCGGCCCGGCCGGACCGGGAGGAACAGGGCCGGGGGCGGTCAGCGGGCGTGGTCGTCGCGGTGCGGCGCCTGCTTGGCGAAGGTCAGGAAGTCCCGGGCGGCGGGCGGCAGCCGGCGGTGCGCGTGCACGAGGCCGATCATGCGGGTGAGCGGCGGCATGAACGAGCGGACCGTCACCCCTTCGGTGTCGTCGATCTGGTTGCGGTACCAGAGTAAGGAGCCCCGCCCGGCGCGGACCCAGCCGAGCCAGGCGCCGCGCTCGTCGGACTCCACCGCGGCGACCGGCCGCGCGCCGATCCGCCGCAGCATCGTGTCGATCTCCGCGCGGCGGGCGCCGCCGCGGGCGGGCAGGACGAGCCGCATCCCGTCCAGCGCGGCGGGCGGCACCGGTTCGCGGACCTTCAGCGCGCGCGGGGAGATCAGCACCACCTCGCGCTGCTCGTACGGGTGCGCGGTCATGTCGCCGGGGACGGGGAGGTCGGTCAGCGCCAGGTCGGCGCGGCCCCCGCGCAGCACCGCCGCGATCTGGTCGCGGTCCGCGCAGCGCACCACCCGGACCCGCACGGCGGGCTGGTCGCGCGCGAAGCGGGGGATGAGGCCGCCGGTCAGCTCCGGCTCCAGCGACGCGGTGACCGCGATGCGCAGCTCGGCGCCGCGCCCGTCGGCGCGCGTGACCGCCAGTCCCTCGATCGCGTCGACGGCGTCCAGGGCGACCCGGGCCTGCCGGACGACCTGCTCCCCGGCGGGCGTGAGGACGACCCCGCGGCCGGACCGCGCGAACAGCTCCAGGCCGAGCTCGCGCTCGAGTTCGCGTACCGCCCGCGACAGCGCGGGCTGGGCCACGTAGAGGGCTTGGGCCGCCGACGTCATCGTGCCATGGTCGGCGGTCGCCACGACATAGCGCAGCTGCCGCAGATTCATGCACTGACCGTATGCCAACGAACCGCTCCGGTCCTGGACATAGCCGGATTAGGACCGGGGAATCAGCGGACCGGTCCGGCGATCAGCCCCCGGGCTCGGGCGTGGTCCTCCCGGCGCGCTCGGCCGGGACGGTCTCCGGCTCGGGCTGCAGTTGCGGCGCGCCCACCCCGCACTGGCGCCGGCATTCCGGCTGGACCGGTTCCCCGGCCGGCGTCTGCAGCGCGTCGTCGCCGACGGTGAGGAAGGACAGCACGGCCCCCGCCGCCAGGAGCGCGGCGCATGTGATCATCGCCAGCCGGAACCCGTGCGAGAAGTCCACCGGGTTCTTGAAGGCGTCGCCCGTCAGCCCCGCCAGCGGCGGGATCGCCGCCACCGCCAGCAGCCCGGCGGCCCGCGCCACCGCGTTGTTGACGCCGCTGGCCACGCCCGCGTGGCGGACGTCGGCGGTCGCCAGGACCGTGGCGGTCAGCGGCGCGACCACCGCCGCCAGCCCCAGCCCGAACACCACCACGGCCGGCAGGACGTCCCGGACGTAGGAGGCGTCCGCGCCGATCCGGCCCACCAGGAGCATCCCGAGGGCCGCCACCACCAGGCCGACGGTCATCGGCAGCCGAGGGCCGATCTTCTGCGCGAGCGCGCCCGCCCGGGCCGACAGCAGCAGCATCAGCACGGTGACCGGCAGCAGCGCCGTCCCGGCCGCGATGGGCGAGAACCCGGTGACGACCTGAAGGTTGAGGACGAACAGGAAGAACATCACGCCCATCCCGCCGTACATGATGAACGTGACGACGTTGACGGCCGAGAACTGCCGGGAGGAGAACACGTCCAGCGGCAGCATCGGCTGCGGCGCCTCCCGCCCCGCACGTCTGCGCGGCCGCCCGCGCAGACGTTCGAGCACCACGCTCACCGAGACGCAGGACGTGGACGGCACGCTCGGCTACGGCGGGACCCGCACCGTCGCCGGCGCCGGCCGCGGCACCCTCACATGGCTGGCCGGGTCCGGCTCGGTCGTCTCCAGGGGCAGGGCGGTGTACCGGGTCGACGACAGGCCGGTGCCGCTGCTGTACGGCAGGCTTCCGCTGTACAGGACGCTCGCCGAGGGGACGAAGGGCTCCGACGTCCTGCAGTTCGAGCGGAACCTGCGGGCACTCGGCTACACCGGGTTCACCGTCGACAGGACCTACGACGCCGCCACCGCGGCGGCCGTGCGGCGCTGGCAGGACGCCCTCGGCGTCGGCGAGACCGGCCGGGTCGCCCCCGGCGCGGCCGTCGTCGCGTCCGGCCGGATCCGGATCGCCGAACGCAAGGCGAACGTCGGCGACCGCGTCGGCGGGCCCGTCCTCACCTACACCGGCACGACCCGGGTCGTGTCCGTCGATCTGGACGTCGAGTACCAGCGGCTCGCGAAGAAGGGCGCGGAAGTGGAGATCGAACTGCCGTCCGGCGACACCGTCACCGGGCGGATCTCCTCGGTCGGGAAGGTCGCCAGGGAGGGGGCGCAGGACCAGCCGGCCACCGTGGAGGTCGAGATCGCGGTCGCCGGCCGCGCGAAGCTCGGCTCCTACGACAAGGCGCCCGTCGAGGTCCACCTCACCGCGAACCGGCATCCGGGCGTCCTCGCCGTGCCGGTCGGCGCGCTGATCGCCCGGGGCGACGGCGGCTACGCCGTCCAGGTCGTCCAGGACGGGCGGGTCCGCACGGTGCCGGTGGAGACCGGGGTGTTCGCCGGGGGCCGGGTCGAGGTCTCCGGACCTGGCCTCGCGGAGGCCATGAAGGTGGGGGTGCCGTCATGAGCCCGGTGGTGGAGCTAAGGGAGGTCACCAAGACCTATCCGGGCGGGGTCACCGCGCTGGACGCGGTGTCGCTCACCGTCGCGGAGCGCGAGCTCCTCGCGATCGTCGGGCCGTCCGGATCGGGGAAGTCGACGATGCTGCACCTGCTCGGCACGCTCGACCGGCCGAGCGCCGGCACCGTCCTCGTCGAGGGCGGGGACGTGTCGCGGCTCCCGGACCGGCGCCTGTCCGCGCTGCGCGCCCGGCGGATCGGCTTCGTGTTCCAGCAGTTCCACCTCGCCGCCGGCGTGAGCGCGCTCGACAACGTCGCCGACGGGCTCCTGTACGCGGGCGTCCCGCCGGCGCAGCGGCGCCGCCGGGCCCGCATGATGATGTGGGGCGACCGCCACTACGCGCCGGAGGGCCCGCCTCTGATCATCGGGCACCGGGGCTGCGACGGCACGCTGACCCCCGC